>CAIXQW010000250.1 GCA_903921675.1 uncultured bacterium
ACTATAAATATTGTAAAAAATAGAATGATATTTTTCTTCATATATGCTGGTTCTTTCCGTGCCTAAAGGTAATATTTAATAGGTACTTAAAAAAGAAATTAATGCTGCTTATCTTATGAAACGTAATTTTTAGGTAAATAGTTTGTTTTTGTCAAGAAAATTATTTCCTCATCAAAAAAATTACATTTTTTAAAGGCTACAAAAAATCAAAGCAAACCAATCCTATATTATTATAAAAATGCCTTATTTTTACCCAAATAATTAAACAGAGATAATATAATGGCCGAAGTGATACGAATGCCCCTACTAAGCGATACCATGAAAGAAGGTAAAATAGCTGCATGGTTGAAAAAGGTAGGCGATGTAGTAAAAAGCGATGATGTACTTGCAGAAGTAGAAACTGACAAAGCTACCATGGAAGTAATGGGTTATGTAGATGGCACTTTATTACATATTGGTGTGCCTGCAGGTAGTTCGGCTAAGATTGATGAAATTATTTGCATAGTAGGTAAGCCAGGCGAAGATATTAGTAGCTATTTAAATGCACCTGCTGCTGCAACCACAGCAATAGAAACGCCTAGTGCTGCGCCAATATTAATTCCAGTAGCCACCTCATCTGAAGTAAAGCTACCAAAAGAATTGACTATCATTGCTATGCCATTGCTTAGCGATACCATGAAGGAAGGAAAAATTGCAACATGGCTAAAAGAAGTAGGTGACAAAGTAGTAGATGATGATGTGATAGCAGAAGTAGAAACAGACAAAGCCACCATGGAAGTAATTGGCTATGCCACTGGTACATTATTGTACAAAGGTTGTCAAGCCGGCGAAGCTGTTCCTGTAAATGGCACAATGGCTGTAGTAGGCCCAGCTGGTTTTGACTTAGCCCCATATTTAGATACAATAAAAAATGCTGGTAAAAAAACAGAATCATCATCTGCAAATGCTAGTGCACCAATTGCGGCACCTACCAATAATTCCCCTGCACCTACACAAGAAGCTGCTCCAGTAGTAAATACAGGTAGAATAATAGCAAGCCCATTGGCTAAAAAAATAGCAAGCGATAAAGGTATAGACCTTAGAACCCTTGCTGGAAGCGGAGATGGTGGTAGAATTATTGCCAAAGATGTTGAAAATGCAAAAGCAACTCCTATTGGCACTACTACTGCAGCTGCTACGTCAATTGCACCTGCATTTGTTGCAAGCGGCAAAGAAGGTTACACAGATACACCTCTTACCCAAATGCGCGCAATTATTGCACAACGCCTTTGCGATAGTATGTTTACAGCACCACATTTTTATTTAAAAATTAGTGTACAACTAGATAATTTATTGGCGATTCGTGCTCAAATAAATGCAGCACAACCTGTGAAGGTTTCTATCAATGATATGATAATTAAAGCATGCGCCATGAGCCTTGCGCAACATCCTGATGTTAATAGCAGTTGGATGGGAGATAAAATTAGAGCAAATCATCATATACATATTGGTACTGCTATTGCATTGCCAGATGGATTGATAGTGCCTGTATTAAAATTTGCTAACGAAAAAAGCTTAACGCAAATTGCTAGCGAAGCAAATACATTATACGACAAAGCAAAAAATAAAAAAATACAACCAGCCGAGTTTACTGGCAACACATTTACTATTTCTAACCTTGGCATGATGGATATTGATGAATTTACTGCAATTATCAACCCTCCTGATAGTGCAATATTAGCGGTGGGTAAAGGTGCACAAACACCAGTAGTAGATGCTAATGGTAATGTAGTGGTGAAAACTGTAATGAAATTAACCCTAAGCTGCGACCACCGCGTAATAGATGGAGCAGTAGGAGCTAATTTCTTAAAAACATTAAAAGGCTATTTAGAGAATCCGATTGGCATGTTGGTGTAAAAACTTACAGCAAAAAAAACATCCATTAGATATTGTAATTTGTTTTTATTGCATCAGTAATATTACCAAAATATTTTTTATGAAATACTTATTCCTTCCCTTTTTATGGATTGCAACATTAGCAACAAGCCAAACATCAACACCACGCTTATCTAAGTATTTTATAGATAGATCTGGGCATGCATTATATCTGCCTGCAAAGCCAAATAAAGTAGAGATTAGCTACTCGCCAGATAGCAGCAAGGTGTATACCATTAACTGCATAGATACTACCCAAAAAGCAAACTTTTATTTTGGCGCAATAGTGGTAGACTTAAAAGAATCTATAGTTGGCAATGAAGAAAATATTTTAGAAAAATATCTTGATTATTTAAAATCTAATTTTAAAATAAAAGAATCTGCTGGCTATGGCAAAGGGCATACTTTAGACAGCCACCCTGCTGCAAAAGGCATGATAGATTACTGGAGAGATGAAGAAGGCAATGAATGGAAAATTACTGGTTGGGCTGATGCTAAAACAATAGTAGTGATGTATGAATATGGCGCAAAAGAATATCCAATTTTTAATATTGTAGATTTGTTTATGAAAGGGTTTCGCTTTAAAGGAGATTCTTAAAAGAATTATTTCGGTTAAAACAAATAATACAAAGGTAATTCTACCGCAAACTAATAATTTATCATTCATTTTTGTACTTGTTTACATTTAACTTTATGCGTTAAATAAAAACAGAAAAAATGAAAAAAATATTTTTACTATTTACTACAATACTATTTGCAAGCCAATTTGCAAAAGCACAAATGGTAATGGGTTCCGAAACTTTTGATGGCACCACATTCCCACCAGCAGGATGGTTGATTAAAGCAGATTCTACACCCGCATTAAATGTTTGGCGCAGATTAACAACCGGTACCAACCCTACTTGTAGCCCAAAAGGAGGTGCAGCAATGGCTAGGTTTAGCAGCAGAGCTTATGTGGCCGGCGCAAAACAGCAATTAATTTCTAGACCAATAGACTATACCAACAGAGGCACAAGTACAGCTAATATTACTTTTTGGATGTATAGAGATAGCATTAATACCAACTATGATAGCATAACCGTTTGGGTAAACAATGCAGATAGCATAGATGCAAATGCCGTTAAACTAGCAACAATTTGCAGATACAGAGGCTATGCCATACCAGATACGCAAGTAAATAATGGTTGGAGATTATACTCTTTTGCTGTTCCAACTAGCTATACTGGCAATGCCAATGCACACTTTATTTTTGAAGGCACTAGCCAAACACCTATTGCAAATACCGGTGCACAAATGTTTATTGATCAGCTTACATTTGAAGAATATCCAATACCATGCACAGGCACACCAAATGTAGGAAATGTAGTAGTGGCTAAACCTTTAATTTGTGGAGGAACTGGTAATAGTAATTTAAATTTGTCTGCACCAATTGCAGCATCTGGCCTTAGTTATATGTGGCAATCTGCAACTAGTGCTGCGGGCCCATGGACAACATTAGCTACCACAGCAAGTGCAAATACAGGCACAATTACAAGCTCTATGTATTATAATTGTGTAGTTACTTGTAGCAACTCATCATTAAGCTATACTACGCCAGTAGACAGTGTTATCGTTTCTAACAACCCATTACCTACAATTACTGTATCTCCTTCGCCTGCTACTGTTTGCCCTGGAAGTACTGGTGTATCTATTACAGCAAATGGTGGATCAAATTATTTATGGGTACCAAACATTAATTTAAATACAAACATTGGTGCTACAGTAATTGCAACACCTACTGCTAATACACAATACACTATCGTAGGTGCAGATGCAAATGGTTGTACAAATACCACTACCGTTAATGTGATTCTTGGCACATCTCCAACTTTAACAATGACTGCAACTCCAAATGATTCATTATGCATAGGTGCACAAGTTGTATTAAATTGTGTGCAAGGCAATACGAATGGTTTAACTTATTTATGGAATGACGGAGTTACTAGCCGCAGAGATACGATTATTGTAACTACAAGTGGAATGCATTCTGTAGTAGTTACAAATGCTGCTGGTTGTTCTGCAACAGATTCTATTTTAATAACTGCATTGCCGCCACAAACATCTGGATTTAGCTATACCAATATAGGCAATACTTATACTTTTGTAGATACTACCAGTAATGCTAAATCTTGGAAATGGACTTTGCCTGGCGGCTTATACAGCAACTCAAAAACAGTAGATTTTACATTTCCTGGGCCTGGTACATATACCATTACGTTGGTGGTAAATGGTCCTTGTAAATTAGATACTATTACTAAAATTATTGAAATTTTTCCGCTAAGCATTACTAATTACACCAATGGCATTAAAGCAGTTTGTTACCCTAATCCTGCAAATAATTTTATTACCATCAGCACAGAAAACGAAGCTATAGAAAATGTAATGATTACAAATGTAATCGGCCAAAAAGTAAGCACTGCAAACTTTACTAGCAATCAAAAAAGTGCAAGCATTATCATTAACCATTTGCCAAAAGGCATTTACAATGCGCATATTACTACTAGCAAAGGCATTGCAATTGTA
>CAIXQW010000251.1 GCA_903921675.1 uncultured bacterium
ATTATTGGTGGCAGACAGTTTTCGTATTCGAAATCGTCAACTTCGTAAAGCTGCAAATCTTTAACGGCAAGGTAATAAGTCTTTAAACATAAAAAATTAAATAACTAAATATGAAAAAGATAATTATTCCACTTATGAGCATACTTTTGACATCTTGCTCTGTTCCAACATATTATCAGGTTTACAAAGCAACACCTGATAATGGAAAAGTAACTGAATCTAAAATAACTTTTGAAGACAAGAAATGTAAATTAGTATACAATCTTTGGGGTGAAGGTGGTGATTTCGGTTTTAACATATACAATAAAACGGATAATGATTTGATTGTATTGACAAATAAGTCATTCTTCATTTTAAATGGAATTGCTTATGACTATTTTAAAAACAGAGTCGTTACCGAGACTTCAAATGTTGGTTCAGTAATTACCTATAATACTTATTTATTTGGGAATTATAACCCAACTAGATTTGCTGGTACTAATTCATCAAGTAATTCAATTTCCTATGCAGAAACTCCTTATATGATAGTTCCGCCTGGGACATCAAAAAATTTAGCGGAATATATTATTACCAATCGTTTATTTGAAAGCTGTGACATGTTTGAATATCCTTCACGGAAACAAATAATATCATTAAAATTTGATAGGGTTACTTCACCTTTCGTTTTTTCTAATTTAGTTTCTTACGTTAGTAATGGCGACACAAGCAGAATTGAAAATAAATTTTTCATATCAGAAATTACAAACTTACCAGAGTCAGAATTATTTAAGACTCAATATGTCGATAATTGTGGCAATAAATTTTACAGACAAATTAAAGTTGCAAAGGATAGTTCTCCTGACAAATTTTATATAACTTATTTTAATAAAAACTAAGACTTCGTCTTAGATATATAATATACCATCAGTTATTAGTTAAATCTATAACAACCAACAGAGTTATAATAAACCAACAAAAAAACAATTCAAAATGCCAATGCACTGTCATCGTTTGGACATAAAAACTTATCTTAGCCTACTGAAAAATAGCACATAACATTGTAGATGGAATTAAAAGAATGGAAACCAACAAAGGCAATCAGTAAAGCCTTTTTTAAATTAAAGCCAAATACGACTGCAATTAAAGGTTTTAAGACCTATCAAATGTAGTTACGAGATAGGATAAATGATACAGAATGCGATACGTTTTATAAAAACTTGATTATTGACTTTTAAAAAAAACTTATTAAGATCCAAGCCATGTTATCAATATCAAAGATAAAAACGATCTTGATATACATACCGGCAAAAACGCAAATAGTTCAGTTGGTATAATCATAAAAGCTAATTCTGAAGATGAAATAAAAATTATAGAAAACACAAAATAAAAAAATAACGAACTACAAATAAAAAATTGAAAATGAAAAAAATATATTTATTACTCCTACTTTGCATTATCAGTATTTGCGGCTTTACGCAAAGCAGGTATATATCTGCTACCACAAAAAAAATTGTGTTTTCAAGAGATGGAGGGGCTTGCCAATGCTGCGGTAGTTCCATCAGATTAGAATATGATCACATCACACCTTTTTCTTGTGGCGGTGCCAGCGATGCTTCTAACATTCAATTGCTGTGTATGAGCTGTAATCGCAGCAAATCCAATAGCTGTGTTTGCAAAGTGCATCATAAAACAGTAGGCACCAATTGCTGCGATGGTAAAACCATAAAAAATCGGGAATCAAGTACATCGCAACAATGCACCGGTAATACAAAAAAAGGAGCAAGATGCAAGAAGAAAACAACCAATGCAAATGGAAGATGCTATTTACATCAATAATTAAAAAATAAAAAAATGAATAAGAATTTATTATTTGCAGTAGATGCAAACACACAAGAAGTAATTGTTTCCGATTCGCCAAAAGGTAGTAATCAAGTAAATTTTATGGAGCGCATAACGCGTAACAACAATGAAATTCTTTACAATGCTGTTGTAACATTAACCAGCATTACCAAAGCTACCAATTTGGATGTAGCATTGTTTAAAGCAATGGATAAAGTTGTTCAAATGATATATAGTAAACACAATACAACCTTGTAGTTGTTTTTGCAAGGAAATTGCTCAGTCATATACTGCCAACATCAGATGTGTGTTATGGATGCTTTAGCTGCTTACTTGCTACAAATCAAATCTTAGACATAAAAAAAACCTCCACTAATTGTAGAGGTTTTTTTTATGCGTTTTATATAATTTTTATTCCACCACAAAAGGTAAACTCTGCATATCTTCTCCTATCAAAATACTAATTAAGTATTGCCCTTTGGCAATATCTTTTACAGCTATAGGGTAAATGTTTGTACCGTTTACTACTTGTTGCTTTTGTTGCATGCATATTTTCCCATTCATATCTAATATAGAAATGGTAGCAGTACCAAAGGCTTTGGCATTGATTTGTAAGTTGAATTGATTGCTAGTAGGATTTGGATAAATAGATGCAAAACTTGGTTTTATTTTTACATCGTTGATGCCTAACACATATCCATTAGCAATTGCTTTATCAATAGAGGCAGTAGACGCATTTTCTATTTTTCCATCAGCTGCAATTAGCAAACCAACAATATGTATTTTATTTTTGTTCCAAGCATTAATATTAAACTTAAAATTATGAGCATACACAGCACTCGCTGAAATGCTTGCTGGATAAGCGTTTGGCACACCATAAAAGTCTGGTGCAATTGCTCTAGCTACATGGTCGTATTGCATTTGTGCTGCAGGTACAGGATTGGCTTTCGTTTCAAATCCACCCATTACACCATTGGTGCCACCTGCATAATAATTAGCTTGGTTATAACCTGCAGCAGTACCTTTTACACTATCCTCTACAATTACACAAGCTACTTTGTAATTGCCACTTGTAGCAGTTTTAAATTCTGTTTTGATTGACACATCTAAATCGCCTGTGCTAGCATTATACATTGCGCCACTTGTAAGCTTTGCTACAGGTGTTAGAACAATTCTAGACATAAAGTCTGTTTTTATTGCAGATGGATCTATTTTTGGTAATCTATCTACCAAAGCACTAGGGTAACCACTGATGATAGTACCCATTGCAGAGTCATAAATTTTTACAGTCATAGGGTCGCCATTATGTACAGCTATCCCTTGAAAAAATCCATCAAAATCATTGCTCATTCCTTCTAGCATGACAGCACCACGTGGGCACCACCCGCACCAAGTGCCGGTTGCTTCTTCTGCCACAACTATTTTATCTGCACCTGGTGTAGTAGGTGTAAATGTAATTGTTTTTATATCATCAGTAGCGTCATTATCTGCGCCATTACCATTTACATTAGAAATGGTTGCAGTAAAAGTATTCAATCCTGCAATTAGGCTAATTGGGGTATTTAAATTAGCAACATAACTTGCACCACTTGCAATATTTAATCCTGTAAAATTTTGCGAATTATTTACACTATTAGCATTCATATTTAGGCTAAAGCTAGTAATAGAATTTGTTCCTAAATTTCTAATCGTTACGCTAGGTGTTCTATTTTGCGTTACTAAACCATTAGCTATATTAATAAAAGCAACTGCGCCATCTGTAGCTGGCATTGTAAAAGGTGTATGTGTGTAGCTAACATCATCTACCCAAAATGCATCTGTAGTGCTAGTGGCAAAATAGTCAATACTAGCAATTGTAAAATCTGCACATTGAAACTTTCCTTTCGATACATTATCTATAAATAATTCCCAATCATTGGTATTTAAATTTGCTGTTAGTTTTAATGCAATCCACTGACCCTGTGTGTAGGTAGTGCTCAATACTTGTTCTTTGGTATTGGTAATATTTAACTGTCCTGTTGGTGTAAAAAAAGTATTTAGCGTATACAAATTGCCATTGGTGTTATTGCCTTGAAAATTAAAATAGCCACCTTTACCACTAGGTATTTTAAACCAACTAACAAACTCGAAAGTGCCAGTACCATGAATGCCACCAAAAGGTAATATAATATCTGCTGGACCACCAGATGCAGATGCAGAACTAAAGTAAATAGAATTACTACCGCTATGCGCGTCTGTATTAGTTACATTAACATCATCAGCACCACCTTGTGTGCCACTCCATGTTGTCCAGTTTGGAGATTGTGGACCTAATGCAGCGCCAACTGTGTAGGTATCAAAGTTGTCGGAAAAGGTTTGTGCCTGAATACTAGTACTGGCTAGTAAGGATGCAAATGCGATAAATTTTAATTTCATTGTAATTTAATTTGTGCTAAGATATTTAATTTCTGCGAGAAATTGAAATAGAATGGTGCTTAGATTATTTATTAATTTCTTAGAATTAATTGTCATTTATACTATTCGTATACTACTTTACATTCTTTTTTAACTAGCTAATGATTCTTTTAAAGTAAGTATCATTTAATGAATTAGCAGTGTTGATGGATTTGCAAAGTTCTGTTGTGTAATTGTTTAGCCAACTCATTGAATTTATTGGATAGAAGAGCAAATCATGTAATTTGATACTTATTGCATAAATATTTATTTACTTACCTTTACCCACTTACTATGTACAACACAGCCTCCAAAATAATTGTTACTTGCAATCGCAGATTAAGTGCTTATTTAGAAAAAGAAATTATTGCATTAGGCTATACTCCTGTAAAAGTATTTTTAACTGGGGTAGAGCTGCAAGGTACCATGCAAGATTGTATCAAATTGAATCTACATCTTAGATGTGCTAGTCAGGTGTTATTATCTATCAAAGAATTTTATTGCGACCATCCAGAAGATTTGTATGATGCTGTTTTGGATATTAATTGGACAAGTATTATTACTCCCGAAACTTATTTTAGTATTACTAGTAATGTGTTTCACGATTCTATTAATAATGGCATGTATGCCAATGTAAAAGTAAAAGATGCTATTGTAGATGTGTTTAAAGACAAAGGATTGGAAAGGCCATCTACAGGACCATTGCAAGATGCAGCAGTTATTCACTTGCATTGGAAGCACGAAGATGCAGAATTGTTTTTAGATACTAGCGGAGAAACGCTTGCTAAGCATGGCTATAGACGTTTTCCGGGTAGAGCACCAATGTTGGAATCTTTAGCGGCTTGCACAATTGTTGCTGGCAAGTGGGATAGAGCTTCTCACTTCGTCAATCCCATGTGCGGTAGTGGTACATTAGCCATAGAAGCCGCTTTGATGGCTAGTAATAGAGCACCAGGTTTGTTGCGCAACAATTATAGTTTTATGCATTTTGTAGGTTATCAAGAAGCTATTTATTTGCAAGAAAAAGAAATAATTAAAAATCAAATTCAAGAGAATAATATCATAAAAATAATTGCTTCGGATATTAGCAATCAAGCAATAGAAGTGGCGCGTGCCAATGCCGAAATTGCAGAAGTAGATCATTTAATAGATTTTCAAATCTGCGATTTTAGAGATACACAAGTACCACAGCATGAGGCTGGGGTTGTTTACATCAATCCAGAGTATGGCGAAAGATTAGGAGAAATTGAGCAATTAGAAATTACTTACAAAGCCATGGGAGATTTTTTGAAACAATCTTGCCAAGGTTATAACGCATATATTTTTACAGGCAACTTAGATTTAGCCAAAAAAATTGGTCTAAAAGCTAGTCGCCGCATAGAGTTTTACAATGGTAAAATAGATTGCAGATTACTAGAGTACGAAATGTATCGCGGTACAAAAAGAGAAGTAGAGAAGTAATATTACTTCACTCCTCCACCATTGACACTATCACTTTTAGGGTTTACAAATATCAATTTACCTTCTGCATTTTCACTCATTAGTATCATGCCATTGCTTTCTATGCCACGCATTTTTCGCGGTGCTAAATTTGCTACCATTGTAACTTGTTGCCCAATGATTTCTTCTGGAGAATAATGCGCAGCAATACCACTTACTACCGTGCGTTGCTCAAAGCCTAAATCTACAGTTAGCTTTAATAGTTTATCCGCTTTCTCTACTTTTTCGGCACTTGTTATAGTACCCACGCGTAAATCTATTTTGTCAAAATCTTCGAAAGTAATCGCAGGTTTAATAGCTGTAGCTTTGCTAATCTTCTCTACTGGTGCTGCTTCTACAGGTTTTATTAGATTGGCTTTTAGTTTTTCTATTTGCGCTTCTATTTCTGCATCTTCTATTTTTCTGAATAATAATTCAGGTGCATTTAGGCTATAGCCAGTTTTTAATAATTGTAAGTTGCCTCCATTTTGCCATTCTAACATTTTTGGTACAACCTTCATTAGTTTGCACATTTTTTGAGCAGTAAAAGGTAAAAATGGATGGATGTAAATAGCCAAATTTGCACAAAGCTGTAAGCAAATATGCATACAGTTGTCAATCAATTGTTGATCTGCAATTTGCTCGGCTGTAGGCGGAGCAAGCAAGCCATTTTCATCTGGCGTAGTGATAATTCCTTTTTTCTTCCAAGGTTCTTTTTCTTGCAAATACGCATTGCCGGCTCTTGCCAAATCTATAATTGCAAAAAGCGAATCTCTAAACTTAAATTCATTTAAATTCTTTTCGATGATAGCTTTTGTTTCTACAATTTTTGCATACAAGACATCATCTTTTTCATTTTTTATATCTAAATGAAAAGTAGGTACTTTGCCTCCGCATAATTTATGCATCAATACAAAAGCGCGATTTACAAAGTTTCCAAAAATGGCAACTAATTCGCTATTGTGTTTTAATTGAAAATCTTTCCAAGTAAAATCGTTGTCTTTATTTTCAGGCATGTTTGCGCATAATACATAACGCAATGTGTCTTGCATACCCGGAAAATCTTTTACATACTCATCTACCCATACAGCCCAGTTTCTGCTAGTGCTTACTTTATCGCCTTCTATATTTAAAAACTCATTTGCAGGTACTTGGTTTGGTACTATAAACTCGCCATGTGCATGCAGCATAGCAGGGAAAATTATGCAATGAAATACAATATTATCTTTACCCAAAAAATGGATTAATTCTGTTCCTTCTTTATCGCACCAATAATCTTTCCATGTATCTGGCAACAACTCTTTGGTGGCGCTGATGTAACCAATTGGCGCATCAAACCATACATACATTACTTTGCCATCAGCACCTTCTACAGGCACTTTTACTCCCCAATTACCATCGCGTGTCATGGCTCTAGGATTCAAATCGTTATCTAACCAACTTTTGCATTGGCCATACACATTGTTTTTCCAATCTTGATGATCTTCTAAAATATATTGTTTCAGCCAATCTTGGTATTTGTTTAATGGAAAATACCAATGTTTAGTCAATTTTTTTACAGGTATGCTATCGCTAATTGTACTTCGCGGATTAATTAATTCATCTGGGTTTAATGTGCTGCCACATTTCTCGCATTGGTCTCCATAAGCATTTGGATTAGCGCATTTTGGGCATGTACCAGTTATGTATCTATCTGCTAAAAAAGTTTGTTTTTCTTCGTCAAAAAATTGCTCTGTTTCTTTCTCTTCAAAAATACCTTTGTTGTACAATGTTGTAAAAAAATCACTAGCTGTTTGATGATGAATAGGTTTTGATGTTCTGCTGAAAATATCAAAACTCATCCCCATTTCTTTTAGGCTTTCCGAAATGATAGCATAATATTTATCTACCACATCTTGCGGCGTTACACCTTCTTTCATAGCACGAATGGTGATAGGCACACCATGCTCATCTGTACCGCATATATACAACACATCTTTACCCATTGCACGCATATATCTTGCATAAATATCTGCTGGTAAAAAGTTGCCTGCAATATGTCCAATATGCACGGGCCCATTAGCATAGGGTAGTGCTGCTGTAATCAGATGACGCTTGTAATTCATAAGGCGCAAAGGTAACTATCAATTAGCAATGTACAATTAGCAATTGGCAATTAGTTGGAGAAAAAAATTAGCTTCTATCCAAAAAATAAATAACATAATAAAATACTTGTAATGATGCCTACTAAATCTGCAAGCAACATAGCACTAATTGCATATCTGGTATTTTTAATATTTACAGCACCAAAATACACTGCTATTACATAGAAAGTAGTATCACTGCTGCCTTGTAAAATACTAGCTAAATGTCCTGCAAAACTATCTACGCCATGCACTTTCATGGTATCTACCATCATGCCTCTTGCGCCACTACCACTTAATGGTTTTATTAATGCAGTTGGTATACCATCTACCCATCTTGTATCTAAATGTGCAAAAGTGGCAAAGGTTTTAAAGCCATCTATAATCAAATCAAAAATACCACTATTGCGCAATAAACTTACAGCTACCAGCATACCCACTAAATATGGAATAATTTTTACACAAGTATTAAATCCTTCTTTAGCTCCTTCTATAAATGCATCAAATACATTTATTTTTTTATACCATCCACCTAGTACAATTATAAAAATGATAAATAAAAGCAAGCCATTACTTATTAATTTACTCACATTATCCATTCCTTCTTTATCTAGCTTAGCCAGAAAAAAAACGATGGTGCCAATGATTGCAGATGTGCCAAAAATAAAAGCAATTAATTGTGGCTGAAAAATATTTATTTTTTGTTTGAAAGAGACTATTAACATGGCAGCCATTGTAGCCACAAAAGTAGCAATCATACAAGGTAGAAAAATATCTGTTGGCGATGCTGATTTTAGTGAAGAACGCATGGCAATAATAGAAACAGGAATTAATGTTAATCCGCTAGCATGTAAACACAAAAACATAATTTGTGCATTGCTTGGTTTTTCTGGAGTTGGATTGATGGTTTGCAAACTTTCCATTGCTTTTAAACCAAATGGTGTAGCTGCATTATCTAGCCCTAATAAGTTGGCGCTAAAGTTCATCATCATGTGTCCAAATGCTGGATGCCCTTTTGGTATTTCTGGAAATAATTTACTAAAAAATGGTTGAATCCATCTGCTTAATAAATTGATGCCTCCAGCTTTTTCTGCTATACGCATCAAGCCCATAAAAAATGCCATAATGCCTATTAAGCCTAAACATAATTCTACTGCACCTTTGGTGGTATTTATTACTCCATCTGCTGTTTGCACTCTATAAGTTTGCACAGTAGCAGAATCTATTTTGGTATAATGAATTTTGTTTTGTGTAAAATAATTAGTGTCTTTTAAGTGCTGTTGTACAAAACTAGTGCTTGATTGCAAAGCTAATTTTTCAATTTTTAAAGTATCGCCACCTTTGCCTACCACTAAGTCATTTAGCATAGAATGGTAATTACTATTTCCAAAATACTTAATAGTTCCTGCTAAAATTGCAATAATGATAAATGCACTCCATAGTCTACTTAATGCCATAAATAAAAAATTGATTTGCGTAAATGTAAAGTGATATTAGGAAAGCAAAAAAGGAATGTCTATTTTTTATAAGATTTATTCATATATTTTTTATACATAATGAAGATTTAAGTGTATTGTATTATATGTTTTATTATTATCTTTACTCCTACTAAAACGTTTTTATGAAGGTAAAGTTTACCATTCTTATTTTATTAATACAATCGTTATGGAATTTAGCTCAGGCACAAGGTGGTAATACCTGCGCGTTGGCAGTTGCAAATCCTCTTGTATTAAATACTGTTTATGCCAATCAAAGTACTTGTGCAAAAACAAATGATTATTTTATTGGCAATAATTGTGCAACTGCAGCCAATTATACAGGGCAAGATTATTTATATTATTATTGCGCTACAAGTACTGGGTGTTTAAAAGTAAATCTTACAAATGTAAGTAGTGGCGATATTGGTAAATATGCCGTACCATCGCTTACTGCATTTAATAGTTGCCCATCTGCTGCTAATTGCATCAATTGGGATACAGCTAATATTCCTGCAGCAGGCACTGCTGTAGGTCCATCATTATCTATTGATGTGGTACCCGGGCAATGTATTTATTTTTTGGTAGATGTAAATGATTCTGGCTTTGCATATTCTGATTGTATTAATTTTAGTATTCAAGCTACCATGACTGCATTCAACAATCAGCTGCCAGGAGGCAATACTTGTGCATTAGCTGCTGCCAATCCATTAACTTTAAACACAACTATTAGTAATCATGCTACCTGCTGTGCTGCCAATGATTATACTGTAAAAATAGGCAATGATTGGTTTTATTATTTTTGCCCTCCAAATGATGGTTGTTTGGATATTCAATTGTTAAGTTTATCTCCAGATGAACCAGGTAAAGTGATACGGCCATATTTATCTTTAATGAGTGGATGTCCTACAAGTGGAGGCGTTTCTCAGGTTTCTTACATAGATTCTACTAATTCTGGTTTTGGGTTTACTGTAAATACCTATGTTTTAGGAGGACAATGTTATTATTTGCTAATAGATGCAGATAATTTGAATTGTTTTAATTATTCCTTATCTACTGTATTTACAAATAGTTTAGTGCAAAGTTTTGGAGGCAATACTTGTTCTGCAGCGCTATCGAATCCTGTTGTGGCAGGTACTGCTATGCTAAATCAAACAACGCAATGCGGAGGTAATGATGATACTACATGGCAAGGCCAAGATTGGATGTATGCTTTTTGTGCACCACAAAATGGTTGCATGGATTTAAATTTTACTAGATTAATTTCTCATGATACTACCAGGCCAGTATATCCTGTTGTTAGAGTTTACGAAGGATGTCCTACTAGTGGAGGCAGTTTAGTAGCAGAAAAAATAATGTTTCGGTTAGAGTATCCAAATGGATCGCCGCCATTTATTAATCCTGCAAAAGACTATTTTAATTCCATGCATGTTGTTGTAGATAGCAGTAAATGCTATTATATAGTTGTAGATGAAAAATTATTTGGAGATACTTGGTGGATGGACTTTGTAGATTTTGATTTAACTGTTGATTTTTCTATTCCTACTACTACAACTATTGGTGGAGGAATATGTAGTCAAGCTATTGCGCAACCTATTACGATGGGTTCTGTATATGTAAATCAAACTACTTGTTGCTTTGGCAATCATGATACTTCAAAAAAAGGAGAAGATAAAACCTACTATTTTTGTTCCAATCAAACAGGATGTGTAACAGCAGACTGTTTCAATATTTCATCTGGCAATGCACTACAAACAGCAAAGCCTGTATTAAGTGCATATAAAGCATGTTGGTCTGATTTTCTTAATTCTTATTCCAAAGAACATTTATTTAGTCCTTCAACAGATACACTTATGATTCGATTTAATGTGGATTCTGGCTCATGTTATTATGTGCAAATAGATAATCAAGTTAGTGATTCCATTACAGAAGAAGCTATTTGTGCAAATTATGATATTCATTTTTCCTTTGACACCATCACTACACAAATAATAGGAGGTAATTTATGTGCAGATGCAATGGCATCACCAATAGTTTTTGATAGTTTATATACCAATCAATCTACTTGTTGTAAATACAATAATTTTACAGATCATCCAGGGCAAGATTGGATGTATTATTTTTGTGCACCAAATAATGGATGTATAGAAGTAACTACAAAAGATTGCTATACTGGAGATTTAGGGAAAAAAGCTACACCACATTTATCCTTATTAGATACTTGTGCTTTTACTCCTACTTATTCGCCACCAATTGTTATTTTAAATTATGGCACGGTTAATAACTTACCCGCTGATGGACCAGTATTAAGAGCAAATGTAGATAGTGGGAAATGTTATTTTTTAAATTTTGATGCAGGGGATAAGGGTACTGCAGAGAAATCGGATTGTTTTAATTATGATTTTAAAGTATCTTTTTCAAGTGCTATTTTATCGCAAGGTGTAGGTGGAAACTCTTGTACACTTGCATTTGCATTGCCATTACAACCAGATACAATTTATCAAAATCAAACAACTTGCTGCGCAATTAATAATGATTATGCAAGGTCTGGTCAAGATTGGGAGTATGTTTATTGCCCAACAGTAGATGGATGTTTGACATTAAATTTATTAAATTGTTTTGCAGGAGAAGCCGGGAAGCAATCTAAAATTACAATGGATATTGCGGATACATGTGTAGGAATGGCTCCATTTATTTACACAAAAGAAGATGATATTTTTAAAGATACCATAATGAATTCCTTATCGGCAAAAATTAATGTAAAAGTTGGGAAATGCTACCATATATTAATAGACGGTGTTGCATATTCCAATGCAAAGTCGGATTGTACAAATTACGATTTACAAGTAATTTTTGCACCTACTATTATACAAACACCTGGTGGTAATAATTGCCCAAGCGCTATGGCCAATCAGATTGTAAATAATTCTACTTATTCAAATCAAACCACTTGCTGTGCAGGTAATAATAGCACTTTTAAAGTTGGGCAAGATTGGTACTATAGTTATTGTGCTACAAAAAAAGGCTGTTTAAATGTAAATATGACCGACTTAAATTCTGTAGGAGATCAAAATAGTACTTGGGCTTTTTTGGGTGCAAGCTTACTATGTCCAAATGGTAATTTTAATAATTTTATTGCACAAAATAGCATTTTACAAAGTGGTAAAAATTTACCTTTTGGGCCATTTATTAATTTAAATGTAGATTCTGGTCAATGCTATTATATAATGGTAGATGATATTGATCCAAGTAATACACCTAATTGCATCAATTATAAATTAAATACCAACTTTACACCATTTGCCAATCAAACACCAGGTGGGAATAATTGTATTACAGCACCTACGCAAATGATTGTAATGGATTCCACCTATATAGGCCAAAGTACTTGCTGTGCAGGCAATGAATATTTGCTAAACAATGGGCAAGATTGGTATTATAAAACGTGTATTCCGCAAGATGGATGCGTGCAAATACAATTAAAAAACGCAATTCAAGGCGATCCGGGTAAACCCGGTAATATTGTTATTAAAGTATTTAATGGTTGTCCAGATTCTGCTGGCACTTCATTAATTGCCAATACAACATTATCTATGATTGCTTATCAAACCTATACAAGTCAGGTTGTATCCTTTGATGCTATTGCTGGGCAATGTTATTATATTGTAGTAGATGCAAATGTATTGGCACCTACTTATACTAGTTGTGCATTTTACGATTTACAAACTAAATTCACTCCATTGCAAACCGCTGGTGCAAACACTTGCGCCTCTGCATTAGCTAACCCAATGGTGATAGATTCTTTATACAATTTGCAAAGTAATTGTGCTCCTTGCATTAGTAATGATTATAATGGATTGAATGCATGTGGTAGTTCAATTTATTATAATGGTAAAGATTGGATTTATGCAGTAGTAGCACCATCGCCTGGATTATTAAATATTAAGTTGCCAAATATTACCAATACTACTAGCAATATTGCTTATGTTAGTTTAAGTGTTTACAACAATTGTCCTGGAGTGCCTGGCGCATGTTTGGCCTATGCAAATGCTAACATACCTGGGTTAGCCTCTGATTCTTTATCTGTAAATGTTACTGCCTATCAAGGACAAATATTTTATGTTTTGGTTGATGGTAATAATAGTAGTTGTTTCAATTATAATATAATGGCATCTATGATTTTAAATGTAAATGGATGTAATAATTCTGATTTTGAATCTGGGGATTTAACTGGTTGGACACCATCTATTGGATATTCTGTGCAAGGATGTATTACTTGCCCATGTCCAGCTCCTTATTACAGCACGCCAAGTTATGTTACAGCACCAAATAGGCATACAATAGTAAATAGTGGAGTAGATGCATATGGTGGATTCCCAAGAGTATTTTTAGGCACAAACTCACTTCAACTTGGTAGTAACACTGCAGGTGCATTAGCAGAAGGTATTAGGCAAACATTTTTAGTTACAGCAAACAACTCTAGCTTTAATTATAGTTATGCAGTGGTGCTGCAAGATGCAGGACATGCACCCAATACTCAGCCATTTTTTAAGGCTAGAATGAAAGATTCAGTTGGTAATATTATTGCCTGTACAGAATATTGTGTAAGTGCAAGTGCTAATATTCCTGGTTTTATGCCTTCTACTAATACTCCAAATATTATTTACAAACCTTGGAGTACAGTTTATGTAGATTTAACAAATTACCTAGGTACCTATGTAAGTATAGAGTTTGAAAATGGAGATTGTTCTGATGGTAGCCATTTTGGATATGCTTATATAGACTGTTCATGTGCTCCATCTCAGGTTATCAGTCAGGACACAATGTGTGCCACAGATTGCGATACACTTTTTGCACCACTAGGTTATATGAATTATCATTGGTCTCCTGGTAATTCTACCAATACATATTTACCTATTTGTCCTGGAGTTACAACAACTTATACTGTTAATTTTACTACTTACACAGGTTGTAATATTGCCATTCCTTACACAGTGATTGTTGGTTCTGTTTTAAATATTACAGATACTACCAATTGTTTACAAGGTGGTACAGCTACGGCATACGTTACAGGTGGCGCAGGAATATACTCTTATAGTTGGAATACAACCCCTCCTTTATTTACCCAAACAATTACGAATGTACCCAATGGCACCTATACCTTAACAGTTACAGATGGAAAATGTAATACTGAAACACATACGGTTACATTAAATAACAATCCTCCAAATATTGGTGTGTTGAGTACCACACCAGTTTCTTGCAACGGTGGCACAGATGGAGCTGCTAGCATAATTGGGTTGCCTGTATTTGCAGGTCCATTTACTTACAAATGGCTTACTACGCCAATCGTTAATGATAGTGTATTGAGTGGTGTACCAATTGGCGTATATGTTGGTGTTGTAACCGATAGTATTGGCTGCACAGATACAACAACTGTAAGCATTGGCCAACCAGATACAATTTCTATTGCAATTAATAAAACAATTAGTTGCGATAGTTTATCACCTTCTCTAGTAACGGCTACTGTAATTGGGGGTACGCCTCCTTATACTTATTTTTGGAATACAGTACCAGCACAAATTACAAATCCTGCGAATTTAAAAGCTGGATCTTATACATTAACTGTTACAGATAGCAAAGCATGTTCTAAAACTACAATCGTAACTATTCCAAATTACTTTTATATTGCTACAAATGTAACTACAAATAATCTTTGTTTTGGAGATACTTTGGGAAGTGTAAAGGCACAAATTATTGCAGGTGCAGGATCATTTACCTATAGTTGGTCTACTCTTCCTATTCAATCAGATTCTATAGCTTTGCATTTGTCCAATGGAACGTATACAGTAACTGTAACAAATGCAAATGGTTGTACAAGAACAAAAACAGTTGCTATTACATCTCCTTCGCAAATTACTATTTCTAACACATTCACAAATTCTTGTTTATTTACTAATACAGGAATAATTAATCCAACTTATACAGGTGGAACGCCAAATTATACATACAGTTGGAATACTACCCCTATTAAAATTACAGGTAGCGTCAGTAATTTATCTGCGGGCAATTATATAGTAACAGTAACAGATGCAAATAACTGTACTAAAACAAGATTATTTACAATTGGAAACAAGCCAAATGCTACCTCTACAATTAATTATGCTATTTGTATTGGGCAAAGTTATTTTGGGCATACGATAAGTGGTACTTATATAGATACTTTTGTTGCTGCGAATGGTTGTGATAGTTTACGAACTTTAAATTTAACAGTGCATCCAATTGCAACATCTACAGTTAATGCGAATATTTGTTTTGGCGATAATTATGCCGGATATTCCAATACTGGAACATATATTGATACATTAATTTCTGCTGTTGGATGCGATAGTGTGCGAACAATAAATCTAATTGTTAAACAAAATTCAAGCTCCACAATTAATCAAACTATTTGTATAGGGCAATCCTATTTAGGTTATTCTGCAGCAGGCGCATATGTGGATACTTTAATAAACGCCGTTGGCTGCGATAGTATTAGAACTTTAAATTTAACAATTTCTAATTTTGTAACGAAATCTCTAACGGATACACTTTGCTTTGGTGATACATTGATGGGTTATTATGCCACAGGAATTTTTATTGACACTTTTGCCAATGGTGCAAATTGTGATAGTATCAGAACATTAAATTTATATGTGTATGCTAAAAGCACCGCTACTATAAATCATATAATGTGCAGCGGAGATACATTTTTAACTTATTACAATACTGGAATTTATATTGATTCTTTTATCAATAGCAAAGGATGCGATAGTGTAAGAACAATTATTTTAACGGTACATGCTCCTACATCTTCCATCATCAATCAAACTATTTGCAGCGGACAGTCCTATTTAGGTTATACAAATGCTGGAATTTATATAGACACTTTAATCAATGCAAATGGATGCGATAGTATAAGAACAGTAAACTTAACAGTTTATCCAATTTCTACCAATCTAATATTTGATACTATTTGTATTGGTCAAAATTTATTTGGATATACTTCTACAGGCGTGTATATAGATACTTTCAATAATATGAATGGCTGTGATAGTATTAGAACATTAAATTTATTTGTACTTCCGAATGTAAATGCAACATTTTCTATAAGTATTTGTGCAAACCAATCCTATCAAGGATACAATACTTCTGGGGTATATACAGATATTTTTATAGGTAGCAATGGCTGTGATAGTATTAGGAAATTATTTTTAACAGTTCATCCAATTTTTGAAAGAGATACAAATATTACAATTTGCAACGGAGATAGTTATTTTGCGGGTGGAGCATTCCAAACCACTCCAGGTAAGTATAAAGATACCTTATCAACTGTAAATGCTTGCGATAGTATTGTAAATACAAATCTGATTTTTTATAATGAATTACTGCCTGTGATTATTGGCCGAACAGAAATGTGTGAAGGCGATTCTATAACATTAGCTGTTTATGGCTTTAAACATTATACATGGAATATTGGAGATACAGTAAATAAAATTGTTGTGTATAACGGAGGGCAGTTTGTAGTACAAGTAAGAAACGATAATCAGTGTATTGGATTAGATACGATAGATATTCTAGAACATAATTTACCAGATGTTCAAATCAATTACACTGTTAAAGATTTATGTAAATTAGATACCATTAATTTATTGGCCACAGGGGCAAATAAATATACTTGGTATACCATGCAAATTGGAAATTTTGCATCTAACCAAAATCCATTTGTATATCCTATAGATAAAAGTCCAATAAAAATTTATGTAGAAGGAGAAGATGCTTACCAATGTATAAATTATGATTCAGTAACGCTCTACTATATCAATTGTTGTGGTACATTATATGTGCCCAATGCGTTTAGCCCTAATGGAGATGGTATAAATGATGCGTTTGCAATTAAGTCTAATGCTCAAAAATTTGAAGCTTTTAATTTGAAAATTTTTAATAGATTTGGTCAGCAAATTTTTGAAACAAAAGATATTAATGAAGGATGGGATGGTAAATTTAAAGGCAAACTTTGCGATTTGTCTACTTATTATTATGTAATTAGCACAAAATGCTATGATGCTAAAGAAACGCAATTGATAAAAGGAGATATTTTATTATTGAAGTAAGGTACTTCTGCTTCCAATAAATTGCTTAACCCTCTATTTTGAAATTACTTTAGTACAATGCTTTACATTTGTAGTATGAAAGGATTTGTATTGTTCATTGCTTTATTTTGTTTACCAATAATTTGTTTGTCGCAGTACAATTATTATTATGGCAATATACATTCGCATACAGCCTATTCTGATGGTAATCAAGATAGTATAGCAGCTAATTGTTTCAATCCTGCACAGAGTTATACTTATGCAAAAGGTAGTTATCATATAGATTTTTGGGGTATTTCAGAACACAATCATTATTCATTTGCCAATGATCCAGGAATGCTGCTGCCCTTATATGCAAAAGGTTTGCAACAAGCAGATACCTCCAATAACAATGGAACATTTGTAGCTATGTTTGGGTTGGAATTTGGCGTTATTTCTACCGGGGGGCATGTAATTACCTATGGCGCACCTAATTTAATTGGGTGGGAAACTTTAAGTGGCAATCCTAATTATAGTACTTATTGTGCAAAAGGAGATTTTACAAACTATTGGAAAACACTAAATAAGTTGCCAAATACTTTTACCACATTAGCTCATCCGCAAGATGGCGACTTTGGCGATTTGTATGGAGCAGCAGCTTATAATGCCTCTGCAGATAGTCAGATAGTAGGCAGTGCAATTAGAAGTGGTTATGCTTTTTCTACTACAAAAGATTATAGCGATAATCCTGCTACATTGTATGATAGTATTTTCAATAAATGTTTGGCAAAAGGTTATCATATTGGACCAACTATAGATCATGACAATCATAATACTACATTTGGAAGAACAAACGAAACTAGAACTGTAGTGCTTGCTAAAGCATTACATCGCGATAGTATTATAGCAGCTTATAGAGCACAACGATTTTATGCATCAGATGATTGGAATGCAAAAGTAAATTTTGCAATCAATGGAAGCATAATGGGAGAAAATATATATTCTTCCATTAGTTCCAACTTATCTGTTTCTATTAGTGATGTAGATGCAAATGATACAGCCACCAAAATTGAAATTTATTATGGTGAAGCAGGAAGCGGGCTTTATCCAACTATCTTAACTTCTAACACCAATGCACAAACATTAAATTACATACATACACCGGGTAATAAAAAAACATATTATTACTATGCCAAAATCAAACAAAAAGATGGAGACTATATGTGGACTTCGCCTATATGGGTGAACTATAATACTGCTCCAGCCGCTGTTAATAGTTATCAAAACAATATTGGAAATAGAAATTTAATTACTGATTTAATAATTTATCCTGTGCCTACAATCAGTAATTTGTATCTGCAATTTAATGCAGGTATTGCTTGCTTTGCTACTTTGAAAATTTATAATATGGATGGAAGAGAGGTGATGCAAAAAAAAGTAAATATAAATACAGGTAAAAATATTATTTCAGAAGATATAACTGAATTATGCGATGGTAATTATTTTGCAGTTTTACAAACTGAAAATTTCAGATTGATAGATGCAAAGTTTATAAAAGGCAAATAGTTATTGCTGGATTATTTACTTTTCAACATTTACATTTATTCTTTAACTCTCATTTTTTGCCAACAAATATTTAAACTAAATTTGCCTTATGAATTATATACAGGAGCTAAATGAGCAACAAAAAGAAGCTGTGTTGCATATAGACGGTCCTTTGATGATAATAGCAGGTGCAGGCAGTGGAAAAACAAAAGTATTAACTACTCGAATAGCATATTTGTTAGAAAGAGGCGTAGATGCTTTTCAAATTTTAGCTTTAACTTTTACCAATAAAGCCGCAGCCGAAATGAAGGAGCGGATTACCAAAATTTTAAAAAATAATGAAGCAAAGAATTTATACATGGGCACATTCCATAGTGTGTTTGCAAAAATTCTACGCTTCGAGGCAGACCATTTAGGCTACCCGAAAAACTTTACAATTTATGATACAGATGATGCTAAATCTGTATTGAAACAAATAATAAAGGCACAAGGATTCGACGAAAAATTATACAAAGTAGGTTTTGTTTATAATAGAATAAGCACAGCAAAAAATAATTTAATTGGACCTGCAGAGTATGCGCAAGATAAAGATATTCAAATAGAAGATGCGCGTAATAATAGGCCTGGCATTGCTGGTTTGTATCGCGATTATGTAAACCAATGTTACAAAAACGGTGCAATGGATTTTGATGATATACTCATGAATATGTATATTCTATTGCGAAAATTTCCAGAAGTACTAGCCAAGTATCAGCATCGTTTTAAGTATATGATGATAGATGAGTATCAGGATACCAATTTGGCGCAGTATCATATTGTAAAATTATTAGCTGCTGTACACGAAAATATTTGTGTGGTAGGCGATGATGCACAAAGCATTTATAGTTTTAGAGGTGCAAGTATGCAAAATATTTTTCAGTATCAAAAAGATTATAGTGATGTACATATTATTAAATTAGAGCAAAATTACCGCAGTACAAAAACTATCCTAGATGCTGCCAATCATATTATCAACAACAACAAAAACCAAATTCAAAAAAATCTTTGGACAGATAACGAAACTGGTGAAAAAATAAAAGTATCCCAAAGTTTTTCGGATAACGACGAAGGGAAAAGCGTTGCAGATTTTATAATCGAACAAAAGTTGCGCAATCATTATAGCAATAGCGATTTTGCAATTTTGTATCGCACCAATGCACAAAGTAGAAGCTTTGAAGAAAGTTTGCGTAGGCTAAATATCAACTATAAAATTTATGGTGGTATGAGCTTTTATCAGCGCAAAGAAATTAAAGATTATGTGGCTTACCTAAGAGTGCTAGTAAATACACAAGACGAAGAATCCGTAAAACGAATCATCAATTTACCTGCTCGAGGTATTGGTAATACCACTTTAAACAGAATCAGTTTATTTGCCAACGAAAATAATATTTCTTTTTGGGATGCATTAATGCGCATTGCAGAAGTTGGTATCAAAGGTGCAACTTATACAGCAATAGAAAATTTTACATTATTGATTCGTACTTTTCAATCAGAATTAAATATAAAAAATGCGTATGATGTAGCCATGAACCTAGGCAAGCAAAGTGGTTTATTGCCAGAACTACATGCCGATAAAACTGTAGAAGGATTAGCACGTTTCGAGAATGTAGAAACTTTATTAAATAGTATTAAAGAATTTACAGAAACACCTGATGAAGAAGGTGAGTTAGCAGATAAAAGCTTAGGAAGTTACCTACAACAAATTACTTTATTGACAGATGCAGATAGAGAAGATGATGATGAAGCAACCAAGGATGTTGTAAAATTAATGACCATTCACGCAGCCAAAGGATTGGAGTTTCCATGTGTGTTTGTAGTAGGCTTAGAAGAAAATATTTTTCCAAGTGCCATGAGTTTGTATGATAGAGATGATTTGGAAGAGGAGCGCAGATTGTTTTATGTAGCAGTAACTCGCGCCAAGAAAAAACTTTGGATTACTTTGGCTAAAAATAGATATCGTTTTGGCACATTGGTAAATAACGAACCTAGCAGATTTGTAGAGGAATTGCCAAGCCAAATGATAGAAAAAAATATGTTGGCTGCACCTAATTATGGTGGAAGTTCTGTTGGTTCTCCGCCAAGTTTGTGGGGTAGCAAAGATGGTGCATTTGGTAATAAAGCTAAGCAACCACAAGATAAAATAATTGCACAGAAAAAAGTAGTAGGAGTAAATGCGGCAAGCACACATCAACCAAGCGAAAATTTTGTAGCTACCAATCCTGTAAACATTCAAATGGGAATGCGTGTAGAGCATCAGCGTTTTGGTTTTGGGAAAGTGGTGAATGTAGAAGGCAATGCTGCAGATAAAAAAGCAAAAATTATTTTTGAAAATGGTGTTGGCGAAAAAATGATGATGCTGAATTTTGCAAAGCTAATGGTGGTAGAAGGCAATTAATAATGTACAATTAGCAATGAACAATTAGTAAAATGGGATGAACAATTTGTAATAAATTTCTAACCGTTGAATATTTTTAACTTATCGATTTAAGTATATCATGACAGAAACAATTATCTTTCAAAAAATTCAACATTATTGCGCTTATCAAGAAAGGTGTCATCATGAGGTAAGGTACAAATTGGTGGAGCTTGGCGCCAGAGGATTAGAATTAGAAAACATCATGGGTAAACTAATTGACGAAAATTTTTTAAACGAAGAGCGCTATGCAATACTGTTTGCAGGTAGTAAGTTTCGGCAATTAGGGTGGGGCAAAATAAAAATAAAGCAAGCCATGAAGCTAAATAATGTAAGCGATTATTGCATGCAAAAAGGCTTAGCGGCTATCAATCTGGATGATTATTTTGAGAAGTGTAAAAAG
Source organism: uncultured bacterium (assembly GCA_903921675.1). Taxonomy (GTDB): domain Bacteria; phylum Bacteroidota; class Bacteroidia; order Chitinophagales; family Chitinophagaceae; genus CAIXQW01. Next base: position 21,840 of record CAIXQW010000251.1, read on the forward strand.
TTTGCAGAAAAAAAATGGGAAAGCCTCCACAAAGAAAGAAACTCCTATGCCAAAATCAATAAAGTAAAAAGTTTTTTGTTGCAAAAAGGCTATGAAGGAAATATAGTGAGTGATGTGGTGAAGGAGGTATGTAAATAAGAGAGAAGGAACTTTTTTGATTTTGTAATTTATTTTAAAATAATTTTCAATAATCAATGTTCAATTTTCATTTTTTTTGTTTAGTAATAAGTTTCAATATTCATTTTTTTATTTTTTCATTAATCAATTTTCAATAATTAATAATCAAATTATTTTATAAATTCGTATTCCTAAAAAATAGGTATATGCAAAATATGATCTGGAAGATAGGCTTGTGGATTTTACATGCAGGATGATTGATGTTGTAGAAGCATTGCCAAACTCTAGAGCAGGCAACTATATCGCTGCGCAATTAATTAGATCTTGCCATTCTCCCACATTCAATTATGGCGAAGCGCAAGCATCTGAATCTACCAAAGATTTTATACATAAGATGAGTGTTGTTCTAAAAGAATTAAAAGAATGCAGAACCGCATTGAAAATTATTGTAAAAAAAAATATGATAAACCCAATAAAAAAATTGGAAGCTATCCAAAGCGAAACAGAAGAATTAATTGCAATTATCGCTAAAAGCATTTTTACCGCAAAGAAAAATAGTAAAGGATAAAAATTTTGTTTATAAGCTTTTACAAATTCTCATATCTATTAAATTAATAAAAGATTTAATCTAGTTCTGCCATTGAACATTGAAAATTGAACATTGATTATTGAAAATTTTTCATTGTTCATTGCCAATTGCTAATTACTAATTGCTACTCCATCTCTCCAACTTCTTCTCCAATAGCCCAAGTGGCATATTGCCGCCATTTAATAGTTGGTCATGAAACTCGGCCAAAGAAAATTTTGCACCTAATTGTTTTTCGTATTTAGCACGCATTCTTAGAATAGTAATTTTACCAACCATATAGCTTAATGCTTGCCCCGGAATAGCCATGTATCTTTCTATTTCTGCTGTGGCTTCGTCTTTTGTAATTCTTTCATTTGCCATCATGTATGTAATGGCTTCCTCGCGGCTCATGCCTTTGCTATGTATGCCAGCATCTACTACTAATCGTATTGCACGATGCATAGCATCACTCAAATGCCCAAGGTATTGATAAGGATTTTTGTACAAGCCCAATTCTTTGCCAAGTGTTTCTGTGTATAAAGCCCAACCTTCTGCATAAGCGCTATAGTCAATAAATTTACGGAACTGCGGTAAAGATTTATTTTCTTGTTGCAAACTAATTTGATAATGATGCCCAGGAATAGCTTCATGTAAAAACAATGTTTCCATACCAATAGCATTAAATTTTAATGCATCTATAATAGGCACATAAAACACACCAGGTCTAGTGCCATCTTCGCTACCAGCATTATACTCTGCACTAGCGCTAGCTTGGCGGAATGCTTCTGTTTGTCTAATCTCAAATTTTGTAGTTGGGGTATGCAAAAACATGGTAGCTAATTTTGGATCAATTGTTTTTTTACAACTCCAAAAACTATCCAATATTTGCTTAGGAGTTTTAAATGGTTGGAATGTAGCATCATTATTTAAAGAAGTGAAAAATGCTTCTAAAGTACCAGTGTAGCCAACTTCTGTTTTTACTTTTTCCATTTCGGCACGCAAAGAAGCCACTTGTTGCAAGCCCAAATTATATACGCTATCTGCAGTTAAATTTGTGGTGGTGTATAAATGTATTAAATAGTTGTACATTTTACTACCTTCTGGCAAAGCACCAATACCACTTGTGCTGCGGCTTGCAGGCAGATATTCTTTTTCCATAAAAGTGCGCAACTTGCTATATGCAGGAATGATGCTATTGCTGATATTAAAGAAATACATATTCTTTAATTTTTCTTTGTTATCTGCACTAAAAGAATCTGGCATATTTTTTATTGGCGTATAAAAAATATTAGCAGTTGGGTCTATAGTTAGTACGCTTTTTATTTGCGGAATAATTTTTTCTACCAATGCTTTTGGCAATATATATTTAGATGCAATACCACTGCGCATATTACCAATGGCACTATCTACCCAAGCAGGAAACAATTTCATACGCTTCGAAAAATTTTCGTAATCTGCCACAGATTTAAAAGGCTGATTGCCGCTGCCACTGCCCAATTGCGGAAACTCTAAAGTAAAACTCCAAAACTGATTGATTGGCATTTTATAAAAAGGCAATTGCAATCCTTCTTTATTAATGTTCAATTCGTAAGCAAGTAAATCATAACTTTCTTTGTCGCTTGCATTTAGGCTATTGGCATTTATTTTTTGCAACTCTGCCAAATATTTATCTATAAAAGCCATTTCCTTTTTGCGGAAACTATCTGTTTGATTATTTGGAAACTGATCATTGTAGCGATTATCGCCAATAGCAGTAGCTTGAAAAGGGTAGAGCTGCAAATTTTCTTCCCAATAAGCCGAAAATAATTTTGCTAAATCGGCATTTGCCGCTGTGCTATTATTAGCACCATTATTGCAAGCTGCAAATAATAATACAGCCGCCGAAAATAATAAAGTAAATACGTATTTTGTTGCTTTCATTGTACAGCAAATGTCTAACATTGAAAGCATACAAACAAGCTTATGCTAGGCTTAGTTTGGGTAAATACTAAAAATAGCAATATTTGAATAGTGTTGGATATTGTTATTTGCTATTGAATGAAATGGTTTTTGATAGATTTTATATTGTTTTACTAAATAATTTTGAATTGAATAGTATGGTAAAGAAATTGTATTTTTGAAAGAAGAAAAAAAATATCTAGCATTTTTTTTTAAAAATTTAAACACCAATACACAAAAAGTAAGATTTGAAATTGTTAATTTTA
>CAIXQW010000252.1 GCA_903921675.1 uncultured bacterium
AGCTTATTACAAATTGTGATAAGCTGGGTTCAAAGCATGGAAAATAGGTGGATGTAAAGCAGATAAAAAATAAACGAAAACAAGCAAACAGATATTCTCTCAATTATTTTTTTGCAAATGTTGCAACTCTTCTATTGAAAATTAAGACATATCGCAAAATGAATTGGCACTTTTAATTTTAAAGAAACATGATTGCCTCTCCTTGCATTTCCTTATTTTTACATCCATCTAATTATGAAAACCAAACAAGAAATTGTAGAAAATTGGCTACCACGATACACTGGCGAAAAACTAGAAAATTTTGGCAAGTATATTTTACTATGCAACTTTAGCCATTATGTTACAGAATTTGCAAGGATGAATCATTGCGCAATTGTTGGGTTAGATAAACCAATGCAATGCGCTACAGCCAATAATATTACCATTATCAATTTTGGAATGGGCAGTGCTAGCGCTGCTACTGTAATGGATTTGCTCAGTGCTATATCGCCAAAAGCAGTTTTGTTTTTAGGTAAATGCGGTGGGCTAAAACGTAAAAACAAAATAGGCGATTTAATATTGCCAATAGCTGCAATTCGTGGAGAAGGAACTAGCAACGACTATTTTCCTCCAGAGGTGCCTGCATTGCCTGCATTTGCCTTGGAAAAAGCTATCAGTACTACTATTCGCGATAATCAGTGCGACTATTGGACAGGCACCTGCTATACCACCAACCGCAGAGTATGGGAGCACGATGCAGAGTTTAAAAAATATCTACAACGCATCAGAGCAATGGCTATAGATATGGAAACCGCCACCATTTTTATTACCGGCTTTTACAATCATATACCTACAGGCGCATTGCTATTAGTAAGTGATAACCCAATGATACCAGAAGGTGTAAAAACCGCTGATAGTGATAGTAAAGTAACAAGCGGTTTTGCAGATAGACATTTACAAATAGGCATTGATAGCCTGCAACAGCTTATCAACAATGGCAATACAGTAAGGCACTTACAATATTAATTAAGCATAAAAAAAAGAATGAATAATAAAGTAAAAATAATTTTAGGCATCCTAATTCTTGCAGCATTGATTGTTGCTTTTTTAGGCAGAAATTTTATTAGTGGCAATACAAGCAACGAAAAAAATACTTTTGTATATGTAAAAACCGGCAGCGACTTTAATGCATTACTAACTACAATAGCACCAATTTTAAAAAACAAATCTGCTTTTGAAAATGTAGCAAGTAAAATGAATTTAACGACCAATGTAAAACCTGGCAGATACGAAGTAACGCCAAACATGAGCAATTTTAGTTTGGTAAAAATGTTGCGGAATGGCAATCAAAAACCAGTGCGGCTAGTATTGAATAAATACAGAATGAAAAAAGATGTGATACATAAAATATGCACAGAACTAGAAGCAGACAGCATTGCATTATTACAATTATTAAATAACAATACCTACCTAGCACAATGGGACTTAGATAGCAATACAGCCATTGCTGCCTTTACACCAAACACTTACGAATTTTATTGGAATAGCGATGCAAAAAAAGTATTTGAAAAACTAGTAAAAGCTTACACCAAAATTTGGACTATCGACAATAAAGCCAAAGCACAACAATTAAATTTAAGCCCTAGCCAGGTAATGACGCTTGCTAGTATTGTAGACGAAGAAACCAATGCCAACGACGAAAAAGGAAAAATTGCTAGTGTATACCTTAATAGACTAAAGCAAGGCATGAAGCTACAAGCAGACCCAACATCTAAATACGCCTATGGCGATTTTACCATCAAGCGTGTATTAAATAAACACATTCAATTTCCATCGCCGTACAATACCTATTATGTGCAAGGGTTGCCACCCGGCCCCATTTGCACTCCTAAACAAGAAAGTATAGCAGCCGTGTTAAATGCACCAAGCACTAGCTATTTATATTTTTGTGCCAAAGAAGATTTTAGCGGTCGGCACAACTTTGCTACCAATGGCGCAGAACATTTAGCCAATGCTAAAAAGTTTCAAGATGCCATGAATGCAAGAGGAATCAAGCATTAAACACCTTTAAGCAATGCTTACTTTTGCCTACTAGCACCTATAGTGCCTGTTGTATTTTTTACTACCATTTTACAACTTTACTGCAATTTGAAATATTTGAAAAATATGATATTTTTGATAATTTGTATTATGAATGAGATTCCATATATTTGATTAGTGAAAAATAATAAAGTAATAATCTTTCTATTGCTATTAGGCTTTGGACTAACAGCACAAGCACAACAAGCTACTACCGCCACAGGCGGTGATGCTACTGGCAGTGGAGGCTCCGCTGGATACTCCGTAGGGCAAATTGTTTACACCACCCACACCGGAACTACAGGTTCAGTAGCGCAAGGCGTGCAGCAACCTTACGAAATTTCTGTGGAAC
>CAIXQW010000253.1 GCA_903921675.1 uncultured bacterium
CTAATCTAATTTTTTATCTATTCAATACCATGCACCATTACCTCACTGCTCAAATCCTTTATGTACCAATGTGCTAATATTGTATCTTTACCATCTCAAAAAATATAAATTTACAATTATGAATATTACTTGCCCCAATTGTGCGCATCAATTTTTGTTGGATGATGCTATAGATAAAGAAAAAATGGAGGAGTTTCGCAAAGAAGTTTCTTTGGCGCAGCAGCAAGAGTTAGATAAAGAAAAACAAAAGCTACGCGAGCAAATGAATGCCTATGTAGCCCAGAAAGATGAAGAAAATAAATTAGCCGAAGAAAAAAGACAAGCAGAGCAACAACTAGCCGAAGCCAAGAGGCAAGCAGACCTGAAACAAGCCGAAGAAGCAATTATTGCGAAAATAAAATTGGAATCGCAGGCTAAGCTAAAATTTTTGGAAGAAGAAAATGCAAACAAAGATGCACAGCTAAAGCAGGCGCAGCAAAATGAATTGGATCTGATGCGCTTACAAAAACAAATAATAGAAGTAACGCAAAATGCCGAGCACGAAAAGGAAAAAGCTTTACTAGCCAACGAGCAAAAGGTGCGTGAGCAATTTGAAAACGAATTGCTACCAAAAATGCTAGAAGCAAAAGATCTAGCCATGAAAGAAAAGGATACGCAACTAGAAAGCATGAAAAAAACCATCGAGCAACTAAAGCAAAAAAGCGAGCAGGGTAGTATGCAAGCACAAGGCGAGGCTTTGGAATTGCTTCTAGAAGAATTGTTACGTAGTGCTTTTCCGTTTGATGATATTGCAGAAGTGGGCAAAGGAATTCGTGGGGCAGATTGTATACAAACTGTTAGAAATAATTTAGGCCATGCTTGCGGCACCATACTATTTGAAAGCAAAAGAACGAAAGCATTCGAGAATGATTGGATAGAAAAACTAAAAACAGATGCTAGGCAAATACAAGCCGATGTTGCTGTAATTGTTACACAAGTTTTACCAAAAGACATAAAAATATTTGGCCAGAAAGATGGTGTATGGATTTGTAGTTTTTCGCATGCAGCTGCTTTGGTTACGGTATTGCGCGCTGGCATAATAAAAGTAGCCGAAACCAAAAAAGGCGAAGAAAACAAAGGCGAAAAAATGGCAATGCTATATCATTTTTTAACTAGCAACGAATTTATGCAACACATGGAAGCCATGCTAGAAGGCTACAGCTCTCTGCGCGAAGGCATTGTAAAAGAAAGAATGCAAATGGAAAAAATGTGGAAGGAACGCGAAAAACAATTAGATAAAGTACTCCTGAATACTAGCGGCTTATGGGGCAGCATCAAAGGTATAGCTGGTGGTAGCATGGGGCATATTCGCTTGTTAGAAGGCGGTGAGGAGTAAAGATATATTTGTAGGTAGTATACAAATAAAATGTGCAACACGCTTTTATCTTACTAACAATACATCGCCTTTTAATAGGTAGGTTTTATCATCATGTAAGCATCTGTAATTAAAAATATAGAAATAGGTATTCATATCTAATTTTTGTTTTTTGTAAGTACCATCCCAGCCTTCGCCATTTACAACTGTGCCAAATACTTTGTTGCCAAATCTATCAAATACATCGTAATTAATAATTGTAATACTCGCAGATGTTTTTGGAATTAGCTTGTCA
>CAIXQW010000254.1 GCA_903921675.1 uncultured bacterium
ATTACAATAGCCAATTGATGTTGTTTTACGAAATTGGCGGAGGAGTAGGATTTGTGATGTTGTTTTTCCCAATTTACAATTACTTTTTTCCACAGCATAGAATAGTGCCAGATGCATTAGATATTGGGTGGCTATTAGTACTCAGCTATTTTTGTACAGTGTTGGCACAAAATTTAGCACTTAAAAGTTTGCAGAAATTAAGCACTTTTACAGTAGTACTATCTGTAAATTTAGAACCAGTGTATGGCATAGCTTTAGCATTTTTATTTTATAAAGAAGGTAAAGATTTATCGAACGGTTTCTACTATGGTATTGCATTAATTGCTTTAAGTGTATTGCTACATACATTATGGATGAATAAAAAAAAATCCTTACCAAGTGCTGATAAGGATTAATGAATAATTCTATTGACTTTAATTATTTAGCGTTACTTATAAATTTTATTTTTACCTTTTGTTTTTCTACGGCTCTTGCTTTTTGTGCTGCTAGCTTAGCTTTTAATACCAATAATCGGTATTACATCTTTTTAACTTGCTCTGCTAACAATTTCTTAAACTTGTAACTTGGCATATAAATTAAAACTTGTTATATTAATCCCTTGCCTGCATACATAGTTCAAGTAAAGTAATCATATCAGTCCGTATAGTTATTGAATAGGGCTAAAACACTTTGATGGCAATTGCTTATATTACATTGGCCATTATTTAGTTGGTCAATAGTAATGCAAAGTATATTGAGCATCTGTACCTTAGAGAACGGTTACTTAATCCTTTTCGTTATTATTGTATGTTGCTAGTTGCAGGCTAAAAGGTGTAATTTTTTTTATTTCGCAATATAAAAAGCCTAACATTTTGTGCCTAGCATATTTTGCTAGCAAGTAAAATAAAAGGATGGATAATGCTTGAAAAAACTGTCTTTAATTCTCTTTATTTTTTTGATGCTATATTTATTCAAATGTAATTAGCTCTTGCCCTTTTTCTACAGCTTGTTTTTCCTGTACTTTTATTTCTTTAATAATACAATCTGCAGATGCTTTAAACACATTTTCCATCTTCATCGCTTCTAGCACTATTAATGATTCTCCTTTCTTTACAAATTGGCCTTGGGTTACAGCTACTTTTAAAATCAAACCTGGCATTGGGCTACTTAAGGCATTTGCTTTTTTAGCCTTTGGAACTACCATTCCCAATTTTTCAAGTAATAAATCTGCAGGTTCTTGCACTGCTACTTCGTATAGGTTTTGGTTGATTTTAATTTTTGCAATTTTGTTTTCTGCATTCCAATCTATAATATCGGCATTCATCAATTGCTTGTTTACAAATATATTAAAACTGCCATTTGGCATTGCTTGTAATTGCAATTCGTCATTTGTATTGATAATAGAGTTTAATTCTCCATTTATTTCAAATACTTCTTTATTATTTACCTTTACTTTGTACATTTATATATAATTGGCTAAGATATGAATATTTTCAAATTTATTGTTCAGAAAAGTATGCAAAATAGCATGTTTGTTATTGTTTTAGGGTTGCTTTTGCTAATAGCCAATGGCTGCGCAACCAAGAAACCAATTTCTAGAGAAAATGGAATGGCTTTAGAGCCAATAATTGTTGGCAAAAATAATCCAATGTTGGTATATAGAGCTGCAGCACCAATAGATTTTAAAATAATGCATACAGATATAAATGTGGCTTTTAATTGGAAAGAACATGAATTACTAGGTACAGTGCAATTACATATTCAAGCGTTGCCTTTGCATCCAATAGATAGCATTGTATTAGATGCCAAATCTATGGAAATAGAAAAAATATCCCTAAAAAACCAAGTACTTAAATTTAATTATGCAAAAAATAAATTGACCGTTTACCTACCTAAAACGTTGCAATATTTTGATATTGATATTATTGAAATTAAGTATAAAGCCATGCCAGATAAAAATGAGGCAAAGGGTAGCTCTGCCATTCGTGCTGCTAAGGGTTTATATTTTATCAATACGGATAAAATAGACGTGCATAAACCTACCCAAATTTGGACTCAAGGAGAAACAGAATCTAACTCTGGTTGGTTTCCTACAGTAGATAAACCCAATAATAAAAGTACGTTTGCTATCCATATTAAGGTGCCAAAGAATTTTGTAACATTAAGTAATGGGAAATATACAGATAGCACATTTGAAGGCAATGATAGAATTGATACATGGAGCCAAAGTACACCAATGAGTGCATATTTGGTGATGATGGCAATAGGAGAATATAGCATAACCAAAGACGCATGGCAAGGTAAGCCAGTCTATTACTATGTAGAACCAAATTATACGGCAGATGCGAAAGAGAACTTTAATCATACACCAGAAATGATGCAGTTTTTTAGCGATAGATTAGGAATACCTTTTGCATGGGATAAGTATAGCCAAGTTACAGCGCGTGACTATATTAGTGGTGCTATGGAAAATACAAGTGCAAGTTTGTTTGGCGAATTTGTACAGAAATATCATGGAGAATTAATTGATAATAGCAATGATGGAATAGTTGCTCACGAGTTATTTCATCAATGGTTTGGCGATTTAGTAACTTGCGAAAGCTGGAGCAATTTGGTGTTGAATGAGGGCTTTGCTACTTATGGTGAGTATCTATGGACTGAGCATAAATATGGCAAAGATGACGCAGATAGATTGGGCTATAATGATTTGGCCAGGTATTTGCAAACTGCAGAAGGTGATGATGGGCCAATAGTAAGATTTTACTATAAGGAAAGGGAAAATATGTTTAGCCCTATTACTTATAAAAAGGGTGGAAGAGTGCTTCATTTATTGCGTCAGGAATTAGGAGATACTATTTTTTTTGCGGGACTGCATAATTATTTAAACGACTTTAGTTATCAAACAGCAGAGGTGCATGACTTACGTAAATGCATGGAAAAAGTAAGTGGAAAAGATTTGAATTTATTTTTTAATCAATGGATGTATAGAGGAGATCATCCTGTGGTACATATATATTATCAAAGACAAAATAGCAACGAAGTGCAAGTAAAATTAGAACAGCATAATGATAGTGCAATGGTTTTTCAAACACCTATAGAATTTGAGTTTGCCAATAGTATGCATAGGGTGAAAAAGAAATTTTATTTAACTCAAAAAGTAGATTCGTTTGTGGTAAATATTAGCGAATTGCAAGATAATTACACTACAGAAATGCCAACTGTATTTGCAGATGCAGGGCATTATTTTATTGGCGAAATAATAGAGCATAAAACAATAGATGACTATGCAAACAATTATTATTTGGCAAAAAATAGTACAGATAAATTAAAAGTGATAGCAACTATTATAAAATACGATTCAATAAATGCTGTAAAACCAAAAGTAATTTATGCAGCTTTGCAAGACGATAATAAGTATGTAAGAAACGCTATGTTTAGATACATAGATATTAAAAAAAGTTGGGATAGAGATAGACTAAAGATTATAAGTAGAGATATGGCAAGCCAAGATGAATACGCAGGCAACAGAGAAAATGCTTTACAATTATTAGGATTTATGAAAGATGCAGAAAGCAAAAAACTATTTTTAAATAAAATAAATGATAGCAGCTTTGCTGTAAGCGCACAGGCTATTGCTGCACTAAATATAATTGACTCCAACTTGGCGTATCAAACAATATTGCCAATGCAATTTAATGCTAAAGGCGCTGTAAAAGTGGCAATTGCAAATGTATTTGCAACTATTGGCAATAGCAATGATTCCTTATTTTTTGAACATGCAATTGCAACAAGTTTTGGAAACGAAAGAATTAATTTGCTAAATGCTTATACCAAATATATATCTGGTGCAAAAGAAAAAAGTATTTATCAATCATGGTTAAACTTAATGAGTCATTACGCAATGCTTGAAGAAAAAGAAACAATAAAAATAGCAGCTACTCGAAATTTAAATATATTTTACGACGAATTAAAAGCTGGAACTAGCAAAATAAAAGAGGTACAATCAGCAATTATCGTACAAGAAATGGAGAAGGTTTTAGCTGTAGTTTATGCTACAGAAAAAAATGCAAAGGCTATTGCAGAATACAAGCGCATGGGCTGGATGAAAAATTAGAATTAGCCTTCTTTAGTAGCGGAAATTTTGTTTTGTATACTTTTATAAGTGCTAACATACACAATTATTTTTAGGGCAAATAGTATATAAACAATTGCAATTACTGGTATAATGTAGGGAATCATTAAGTAAAAAATAAGTATTGCCAGTAATGCAACTTCAAAAGTAAAATAGCCGTATAGGCTTATTAATGCTAATATGCAGCTAATTCTTGGATAAAAAAAGGTAAGTATAAAAATGATAATTTGACTACCTAAATAAATTAAATAATAGGAATATCTTTTTTGAAAAATCTCATTAGATTCAATAAAATCTGCCTCAGCATCAAGTTTCAAAATTGCACTCCATTGCCACAACATGATTACACCAATTAGGGTGGTAACTAATAAAATAATCCTAGTCCACCGCATCCAATTATAGGTTTGCATCGTTGGTAAAATCATTTCCTCTGTACTAAATGCATTGGGTTTATGGATAGTAAAATCTGATTCAAGAACTGGTTCTATGTACTTTTTTTTATACATATTTTAAGGAGAGAAATTGTTTTATTATTTTTTAAAAATATATCCCCCTTTGGTAGCGCCCCAAACTTGTTCTCCATCTTTATCAAATCCTCTATCCCAACTAATTACTTTGTTCTTACTTATTTCTACTGTAGTAGTAGCATAGGCTGCGCCTTTCAAACTGCTTTCGCAATCATTAGCTTTTGTGCTACCTACGAAGGTGTTTTTATCTTTTTTATGAATATAAATTTTACAACCTTTGCGTGCTTCCAAATCTACGGTAGTTACATTTTCTAAAGGGTTTTTTTTGCGCCAATCACCATAATATTTTTCACCATCTTTTATAGTATACACTGTACTAGTAATAGTTGTATCATCTACCAATTGCAATCTGTACACTCTTTGTCTGTATGGTTTATCCTCTAATGTAGCCATTGCTTGCTCAACATATAACCAATATTCGCCATTCAAAAATTGCCAGCAAGGTTTCATTTTTAATGAAATATTAAAATAGCTTGTATCAGATTTACTTTGCGATTTGCTGCTATAATCGCCTTGCATCCATTCGTACAATTTTTGTACATCTTCTGCATCTATTTTTTTAGATTGTGCAAATGCAACATTTCCAATTAAGGCTATTGTTAAAACAAAAATAATTTTTTTCATATCATCAATTATTTTGCAATAATAAACAATGTTCTACGAATGTGTTTTGTAAAATAATTTTATTTTCAAAATCACAATTAAGTTTATTTATTTTCATTATGTTATCATGATATTGTATTCTTAGTTTAACGTAAAATCTAAATCTCCAACAGGAGCAAAGGATAATTACGCTTCATCTATGAATCTTATGCTGAACTAGAGTTGTTCCCGATAAAAAAACAGCAATTCTTTTATAAGAATTGCTGTTTTCTGTTGATTGAAAAATAAATTTCTCCCAACTTTCTCTCATTGTAACCCAAATTATTCTATCACAATTGTTTTATTTTCTATTTTAACTTCTTCTTTTTTAGCTAATTCTAAATGTAAAATGCCATTTTCGTATTTAGCACTAATAGAATCTGTATTGATGGCGTCGCTGATAGTAAAACTGCGATTGAAATTTTTAATGCCAAATTCAGTTTTACGTATCTTAATACCTTCTGCCGCTTCTGTGTTAGGCGCTTCGTAGCGGATTGTTAATGTAGTTTTTTCTAAACTAATTTTAATATCCTCTTTTTTTCTGCCAGGCGCAAGAATAGCTATATGAAATGCATGCTCGCTTTCAGAAATGTTTACTGGTGGATAGGTATAGAATTGTTCTGCTAAAGTACTATCGCTTTCGCCAAATAATTTACCATTAAATAATTCGCTTACCAAGCCTTCAAATGCATTTGGAATGTGGATGTTTGCTGTTGTTCTCATTTTGTTTTTTTATTTTTTATTGTTATGCGATGTGAATATCAAACGGCAGACCAATCAATTTTTACTGCTAAAGTTACTATATTTTTAAAAATAAAATGACAAAATGTCTTTTTATTGTTTTAAAAAAAGACAAAACGGCTTATTTTAAAAAAGCTATGCTGAAATTAGGAATTAAATTTGTAAAATCTCACAGAAAACAATGAACTATTTTTTCGTAACTTCGCCACTATCATAAAAAATCATTTTAATATGGCTAACAAAAAAATCGTAGACTTATTAGGTAGCGAGGCTGAATACTATTTAGACTATACCTCTAACACCATTGCAAAAGAAGCATTGCATTTACCATGTGCTAATACTATCGAGAATTCTTGGATGGGTAGCAATAGAAATATTCAAACACTTAAATCTATACAAGCTTTAATGGGCAATGGTAGATTAGCTGGTACTGGCTACGTAAGTATTTTGCCTGTAGATCAAGGGATAGAACATAGTGCAGGGGCATCTTTTGCACCAAATCCTATATATTTCGATCCCGAAAATATAGTAAAATTAGCGATAGAAGGTGGTTGCAATAGCGTATGTAGCACTTTTGGTGTATTAGGTAGTGTAGCACGCAAGTATGCACATAAAATACCAATGATGGTAAAAATTAATCACAACGAATTTTTAAGTTATCCAAACCGTTATGATCAAAAAATGTTTGGCACTATTAAAGACGCATGGAATATGGGAGCCACAGCTGTGGGTGCTACTATTTATTTTGGTAGCGCAGAAAGTGATAGACAAATTGTAGAAGTTGCGAAAGCATTCGAATATGCGCATGAATTAGGTATGGCTACTGTATTGTGGTGCTATTTGCGTAATAATGCATTTAAAGTAGATGGAGTAGATTATCATGCAGCTGCAGATTTAACAGCACAAGCCAATCATCTAGGTGTAACTATTCAAGCAGATATTATCAAACAAAAATTACCAACCAATAATTGTGGTTACCTTGCTACCAAGCATGGTAAAACACATAAAGATGTATATGATAAATTAACTACAGATCATCCAATAGATTTATGCAGATACCAAGTGGCAAATTGCTATATGGGTAGAGTAGGCCTTATTAATAGCGGTGGCGAAAGCAAGGGTGCAACAGATTTACAAGAAGCAGTTACAACAGCAGTTATCAACAAGCGTGCTGGTGGTATGGGCTTAATTAGTGGTAGAAAAGCATTCCAAAAAGATATGAAAGTAGGTATTGAATTACTAAATACCATTCAAGATGTTTATTTAGATGCAGGAATTACAATTGCGTAATTTTTAATAAATGATTATTTAAAACAGCTCTGGAAAAAGGGCTGTTTTTTTATTTAAAAACAAATATGTGGTGGATAATATCATCGTTAAATAAATTTCCAGTTTTCCAATCAGTAAAATTAGTGGTAGAAATAGCTAGGTAATTTTTTAGAAAATTATTTCAAATGTGTATACTTGACTTTAATCAGTGTTAAATTTAGTTAGCTAGATAATTAACTTAAAATTTTAATAACTTTTTTTTGATACTACGTTACTTTACCAATAGTAACTGCACAAGCTAGAGCTAGCCTGTCAAATAATTTATTTCC
>CAIXQW010000255.1 GCA_903921675.1 uncultured bacterium
ATATTCTTTTTCTACGAGCTTTACTAGCTACTGCATTTTTGGAACGAGGCATTGTATTTGTTTATTTTTTTAAAAATGATTATTTATTATGTAAGACTCTGCTCCGAACATTCGGTAGAGTATAATTATTTTTATTATGAATTGTTTAAAGTTGCTAATTGCAATCTATTATCCAATGCACAAAAGGCGGTTAACCATGCTTAAGTTAGCACTATCAACTATACCAGGTACTCTTAAACCGCGCTTACGGCTGTTAGATTTTTTGGTTAATAAGTGACCACGACCTGCTTTTCTATATTTAATTCTTCCACCACCCATTACTTTAAAAGTTTTTTTGGCGCGTGAATGTGTTTTCATTTTTGGCATACGACTATCTAATTTTTTTCGGATGGCAAAGGTAGTGATTAATTACTTGTAATGCAAAATATTTACAATAAATAAGTTTGTTTGCCTGCAAAAATATTGTAAACGTTATGTTTTATGTAAGAATATATGTAAAAATAGGCATTTTTTCAGTCATACTCCATTTCAAGCAAGCTATTTTACCATTTAAATAATTCTTTTCTAAATTTTAATTTGCCTTTATTACATTTGCCTTCAGTTTAAAATATTTATTAAATAATGAAGAAAATAATTGTATTAGGCGTAATTGCAAGCGTAGGATTAACTACAAATGCCATCGCTCAAAAAAAATCAGAAGCTAAGCCTGCAGCTATAAAAAGTGCGGCTTATAAAAGTGCATTACCTACAGGAGCAAAATATATTGATCCTAAAAACATGAATGTAAAAGTAAAACCAACGGATAACTTTTATGAATATGCAAATGGCGCTTGGTTGGCTACTAACCCTGTACCAGCAAGTGAAACGCGTTGGGGAAGTTTTAATATTTTAAATGATTTTACACAAAATGCTGTAAAACAGATTTTAGAAGAAACTGCTAAAACTAGCGGATCCAAAGGAAGCTCTGAGCAAATGGTTGGCGATTTTTATGCAAGTGGTATGAACACTGCCGCTATTGAAGCAAAAGGAATCAATGCCATTGCAGATGTATTAAGCAAAATAAATAATATTAAAGATTATAATAGTTTGGTAGATCATTTGGCATATATGCAGCGTGCTGGTTTGGGTGGAATATTTGGTATGTATGTAGGTGCAGATGATAAAGATGTAACTAAAAATATTTGCAATGTATTTCAAGGTGGATTAGGGCTACCCGATAGAGATTATTATTTTAAAACGGATGAAAGAAGTGTAAAAATTCAAGAAGGATACAAAGCATATATCAAAAATTTAATGTTAGCAGCAGATAATTCTGCAGATGCATCTGCGCAAGCTGCAACTAGTATTTACGAGATGGAAAAAAACCTTGCACAACATAGCATGAATCGTGTAGAAATGCGCGACCCATATAAGTTGTACAATAAAATGACATTCGATGAATTTTCTAGTAAAACAGAAAATTTTGATTGGAAATCTTTTTTTGCAAAAATGAATATTAAAGGCGAAAAAGAATTGATTGTTGCTCAGCCAGAATTTATGAATAATGCAGTACAAATGCTAAAAACTATGCCGATAGAAGATTGGAAAACATATATTCGTTTTCATACCATTAGCGACTTAGCTCCATATTTAAGTAGCAAATTTGAAAATATTCGTTTTGATTTTTTTGGTAAAATACTTCGTGGGCAAAAAGAACAGAAGCCTCGTTGGAAAAGAGTTTCAGGCATTGTTGATGGTGGCGTAGGTATGGAAATTGGTAAGATTTATGTAAAAAAATACTTTACTCCAGAAGCAAAAATAAGAATGAATGCATTGGTAAACAATCTTCAGGATGTGTATAGAGAAAGAATTGAAAAGTTGGATTGGATGAGTGTAGCAACCAAGCAAAAAGCTGTTGAAAAATTAAATACATTCATCAAAAAAATTGGTTATCCAGATACTTGGAGAAGCTATGAGGGATTGAGCATCACTAAAGATAATTATGTCCAAAATATTTTAAATAGTAATTTATTCGATTATAATTTTAATATTAGCAAATTGGGCAAACCTGTAGACCGCACAGAATGGGGTATGACACCTCCAACCATCAATGCATATTATAATCCAGCTTATAATGAGATTGTGTTTCCTGCAGGTATTTTACAGTTCCCTTTCTTTGATTTTGGGGCAGATGACGCTGTAAATTATGGTGGAATTGGAGCGGTAATTGGCCACGAAATGACCCATGGTTTTGATGACCAGGGGGCACAATATGCTGCAGATGGAAACCTAAAGGACTGGTGGACAGAAGAGGATAAGGCTAAGTTTAAAGTAAAAACAGATGCAATTGTTAAGCAATATAACGATTATACGGTGTTAGATACAGTGCATGTAAATGGTGAATTAACGCAAGGCGAAAATATTGCCGATTTGGGTGGTGTAACCATTGCTTATCAGGCATTTACGCGTACAAAAGAATTTAAAGAAGCCAAGAAAATTGATGGATTTACTCCTGCACAGCGCTTTTTTATGAGTTGGGCACAAGTTTGGCGAAGTAATACTACACCAGAAGAAACCGCTTCACGCATCAATACAGACCCTCATAGCCCAGGAATGCACCGTTGCAATGGCCCTTTGACTAACTTTTTACCATTTTATGAAGCATTTGGCGTTAAACCTGGTGATAAAATGTATAAAAATGACCAAGAAAGATTGGCAGTTTGGTAGAATTCCTTATTTTTACCATCAGAAAAGTTAATTTATGTAAGCAATAACTAACTTTTTTAAACACCTCTGAGTAATCAGAGGTGTTTTTATTTTTTGTATTTTTCTATTACGCAAACAATTTATTGACATACTTTGCCACTACCTCTCCACTAATCAAACTAGGTGGCACACCAGGCCCTGGTATAGTTAGTTGCCCCGTGTAAAATAAATTATTTATATGCTTATTAGAAATGCTTGGTTTTAAGTTTGCGGTTTGTGTAAGCACATTTGCTAAGCCATATGCATTTCCTTTGTAGCTGTTATATTCGTTGATGAAATCGGTGGTGCCAAAACTTTTTTTGTACACTATGCTATCCAATATAGTATCACCAATCTTTTCTTCCATACGTTTTACAATTTGTAAAAAATAATTTTCTCTTCGTTCTTCTGTATCATTAGCAATACCTGCTGCTACTGGTATTAATAAAAATAAATTATCGCAACCTTGCGGAGCAACAGTAGAATCTGTAACACTTGTAATACTTGCATAAAACAAAGGATTAGCAGGCCACTGCTTGCTTACATATATTTCATTGGCATGGGTTTCAAAATCTACATCAAAAAACAATTGATGATGCAAGACATTTTTTAATTTTTTATTTAAGCCTACATAATACAGTAAGCTACTTGGCGCCATTTTTCTGCTTTCCCAATAAGCATCCGAATAATTTCTAAATGCAGGTGCTAATAATTTTGTATCAGTATGATGATAATCTGCACCACTAATAATTACATCCGCAGAAAATGTTTCTCCATTTTTACAAAATACACTATTTATTTTTTTATTGACAACTTCTAATCTTTCTACATCATGCTCCATCAAAAAAGTAACACCTTGTTCAATGGCAACTTTATGCATAGCTTCTACAATACTATACATGCCATTGCTTGGCCACCATGTGCCACCAACAATATCTGCATAATTCATCAAGCTGTAAAGGGCAGGGGTATCCTTGGCTAATGCACCCAAAAACAACACAGGAAATTCCATTAAATATTGCAGATGTGGATGTTTGAAAAATTTGTGCACATGTTTTTGCATATTGCTAAATACATCCAGTTTAAACACACCTTTTATTACATCTATATCTATTAATTCGCTAATTTTTTGACCAGGTTTATACACCAATTTTTGCATGCCTGTATCATACTTAAATTTAGCTTCCTCCAAAAATATTTTAAGTTGATTGCCCGCGCCTTTTTCTAAACTTTCAAACAATGTATACATTTCATCCAAAGATGCCGGAATGTCTGTAAAGCTATCTGGCCAATGAATTCTATAGCTTGGATCTAAGCGTTCCAGCGTATAATAGTCACTTACTTTTTTATTAAACTGTGCAAAGTATCTTTCAAATACATCTGGCATCCAATACCAACTTGGGCCCATATCAAAGGTAAACCCTTGTGCGCAAAATTGTCGTGCTCTGCCTCCAGGAGTGCTGTGTTTTTCTAACAAAGTTACTTGCCACCCTAGCTTTGCTAAATGTGTAGCAGTGCTCATTCCTGCAAATCCACTTCCAATAACTATTGCTGTTTTTCCCATAAGCACAAATGTAATTATTAAAATTGTAGATGCTTATTTATAATATCGAATGCTTATCAACAATGCTAAAACTTAATTAGGGAAATCAATATGAGGAACCACTGTTAGTTTTTCCAATCCCGATGCATAGAAATGAAGTTGTCGGAAAGGTTAATTCTATATTCCTTTTTCATTATCAGTCTATTTTTATTTACAATAAATCTCTAGAATATATAGAAGCATTAACCCTATAGCGTAAATGATAGCGCAAATTCAAATATTACATCTGTAAAACAACTTTACTTTCATGACATGAAATATTTTAAAAATAAAAAAAATAATAGCACCACTTGCATTGGTTTGTAGTATACTAGCTTGTAAATCAGAGCAAAGCTCTGAGAATAATGGCCAAATTATACAAGTAAGCATTACAAATGCAAAACCAAGCAATTTCCTCTGAGATGCCAATGATGAGTAATTTATCAGGTAGCAATTCAAAAAGCTAATGCTTGGATATAGTAAATATATTCCACAAATCACTTGGAGCATAATCATAACATTGTGTTTAAAGCTTCTTTGTTTTTTCGGTGTAGTATTGCTAGGCTGTTATTCCCTTTGTATTCTTGTTTTTTTATACCTACAAAATAAAGTAATTTTGCACTTGCATTTTTTACCAATTGTATAAGTGGTATAAATATGGCCTTGTAGTACAATGGATAGTATAAGAGTTTCCGAAGCTCCAGATTCAGGTTCGATTCCTGACAAGGCCACCTCAATGTATAAATTATTATACATGTGAATTATCCGTTTTTTTATAGCTGAATTGCTTTATACCTCTGGGATATATGAAAATGCAGCATTTAATTTTGTTGATAGAAATAAGTAGTTTTACTTATTGAAGTAAATACAGTCTGGGAATAGCAAGTTTTGTAGTTTTTCTTTAGTTTTAATATCGCTAAATTTTTAATTGTGTTGCATTTGATGGCAATATTTAATGCGGCATAAAGCATTCTTCATTGGTCGAAATATTGGAACTTGAATTTTCAATTTCTTGTAGTATTTAGTTGCATTCTACCTCGTATTTATTTAGGAATTTTAAAATATTTATTTGCGCACTAATATTTACAAAAAAAAGTCTTTCGCTACTTATTGCAATAGATTTTTTGTTTTACAAAATTACAACTATCTAAAATGTTACTTTCTCATTTATGTACTTATATAGTATTGTGGGTAAAATTTAGTAAGATTATTATACATGATTCCACTTGTTAGGTATGGAAGAACTATAAATTACGAATTTAATAATAGCTGTATACTTTAACATAAGGATATATTTAATATTTTTCTTTAAGCTTGTTTTCAGTAGCTATTATATTATTTATAGCAAAGTTTGTACTTAAATTAAACTCAAAATATGTTGGTTTTTCAATTCATAAAATTGCTGTTGTTGTCGTATGAATAAATTAGGGGGAATTTAAAAATTAATATTAAGGTTACAATTTCTTAATGCAATTTGTCGTAGCTAATTTATTTTTCTGTATAGGTTTGCACTATCAAAAACACA
>CAIXQW010000256.1 GCA_903921675.1 uncultured bacterium
GTGAAAGAAAATCCTATGTAGATAGAAAACCATTTAACAGCGATAGACGCAGTGATGATGGCGAAAGAAGACCATATAACGACAGAAAAAGCAGCACCGGATTTAGCAGAAATAGTTATAATGATGCCAGAAGAGATGCAGGTGGCACCAGTAATTTTTACGATAAGAAGAAAGAAGAATGGAAACAAAAAGATGAAGCTGCAAGAAAAGAATACAGCCAAAGAGGTGGCTACAAAGGCAGACCAGAAAATAAAATAGAAGGTTTTAACCAAGGTAAAGCAAAACCTAAAAAATTTGACACCCCTTATGTAAATGCAAGAGGTGATATGTACCAAGATGACAGTGTAGAATTTAGCCACAACAAACGCAATCAACGTTTAGAAGAGTTGGAAATGCGTGGTGAAGAACAAATGCCATTAAATAAATACATCGCACATTGCGGAGTTTGCAGCCGAAGAGAAGCTGCCGAAATTGTAAAAGAAGGTCGTATTACCGTAAATGGTAAAGTAGAAACTAGCCCAGGTTACAAAGTGCAAGATGAAGATGTCATAACTTTAGATGGCAAAAAAATGATACCGCAAGAAAATCAAATGTATGTGCTACTAAATAAGCCTAAAGATTTTATTACTACCAGCGAAGACCCTGAAGGCAGAAAAACGGTAATGGATTTAGTAGCCAATGCATGCGACGAAAGAATTTATCCTGTAGGCCGCTTAGATAGAAATACAAGCGGATTATTATTACTAACAAACGATGGCGATTTGGCAAATAAATTATCGCATCCTAGATATAGAGTAAAAAAATTATACCAAGTAAACCTAGATAAACCATTATCTAAAATACATCATAAAGAAATTTTAGCAGGCTTAGAACTAGAAGATGGCGTAGCAGAAGTAGATGAATTGGAATTTATAGACCTTGCGGATTTAAGCAAAATTGGGATTCAAATTCATAGCGGAAAAAATAGAATTGTGCGCAGAATATTTGAATCATTAGGCTACGAAGTAAAGCAATTAGATAGAGTTACTTATGCTAACCTAACTAAGAAAAATTTGCCGCGTGGTAGTTGGAGATATTTAACCCCAACGGAAATAAAATTTTTAAAACATTTTAATTCCAATGCATAAATGAGTAAAGAAAAATTAAGCATTATCCACGAATCGAATAATTATATATTTGTAAATAAGCCAAGCGGCATGCTGTCTATATTAGATAGGCACGATCCAACACTGCCAAGTGCTATAGCAATATTACGTAAAAAATATGGTGATGTTTTTATTGTGCACCGTATAGATAAAGATACCAGCGGCTGTTTGGTATTTGCCAAAAATGAAAATGCACACCGGCATGCAAGTATAGCTTTTGAAACGCGTCAAGTAACCAAAAAGTATTTAGGTATTGTGCATGGTGCTCCACCACAAGACAGTGGTACAATCAAAGATAAAATTATGGATCATCCTGTAATAAAAGGCAAGATGATTGTAAATGCGAAAGAAGGGAAAGAAGCTATTACAAACTATACTGTAATAGAAAAATTTTCTGGCTATGCATTGGTAGAGTTTCATATACTTACAGGTAGAATGCATCAAATACGTATTCATTGCCAAAACCTTGGATGCCCATTATTATGCGATCCCATTTATGGAAAAGATGAGCAAATATTTGTAAGTAAGTTCAATAAAAAATATGCATTAAGTAAATACGAAGAAGAAGAAAAACCAATTTTAAGTAGACTAGCATTGCATAGCGCTAGTATTGCTTTCAAAAACGAAGCAGGCGAAGAAGAATGTGCATCAGCACCACTTTTTAAAGATATGAGTGCTACGCTACAACAAATGAGAAAGTGGTTGAAGAAATAAATTGTTGGAACATTTGATAGGATGAACAATATTGTAGTTAAATTAATTAGCAAGGCAATTCTACGTAGTAAATAAAAATAATTTAAAGTTTATGCAAATTCCTACCATTATTTATTTTAGTAAAATCAAATTAATAAAATTAGTACTTATATCTGCTATTGCAGCAGGAAGTGGACTGTGGTTTTTAATTACACAACCACAGATAGATGCATATTTATTAAATGATGTTTTTGTAAAAAACACTTTGGGTGTATTATGTACAGCTATAGGATTTTTTGGTTTTATTTCTTTTACAGTAAAAATATTTACAAAAAATCCTGCAATTGTAATTGCAGAAAATGGATTGCGAGATAATACTAGTGTAATAGCAATTGGATTTATTCCATGGTCTACAATGGCATCTATTACTGCTAAAGAAATTCAAGTAAGCGCATTTAGCAAGCAAAAATTTATAAGCATTACTGTAAAAAATCCTGATGAATTTCTACAAAAACAACGCAACCCTTTTGCACGAAAGATGATGCAACTAAATAACAAACATTATCAATCCTTGATTAGTATTTCTTGTAATGGCGTACAAAATAGTTTTGATGAAGTGTATCAAACCATTACTAGTTTTTTTGATGCTTATCAATTGCAACACAGAGATGCAGAAAGGAACCAAATACTGCAGCAAGAATTATAATCTGCATAAAAACTGACCACTATTCACTATTCCCTAATCACTATTCCCTAATTTTACCGCCATGCAATTAAGACAAGTTAATACCCCAGCTCTTGCACAAGCTTGGATAGAAATGCCTTTGGATATTTACAAAAACGATCCAATGTATATAAGGCCTTTAGATAAAGATATTCAGGAAGTATTTGATACCGAAAAAAATAAATTATTGAAAAGCGGAGAATGTGAGAGGTGGTTGTTTGCAAATGATGCAGGTAAATACATAGCGCGAGTAGCAGTATTTATAAATAAAAAATATAAGCAAAGCCAACCAACCGGAGGCATTGGTTTTTTTGAATGTATTAACGATAAAATAGTGGCACATCATGTGTTTGACAAAGCCAAAGAATGGCTGCAAGCAAGGGGTATGGAGGCAATGGATGGTCCAATCAATTTTGGCGAAAGAGATAGATGGTGGGGCTGTTTGATAAACGGATTTGACGAACCATTGTACTGCATGAATTACAATCCCTCGTATTATCAAGAGTTGCTGGAAAGCTATGGTTTTCAAATTTACTTTAATCAATTATGCTTTGGCATGAACCGAAAAAATGGATTGGCAGATAGATTTATAAAATGGAGTGCGCATTATGCCAAAGACCCAGATTTCGAAGTAAGGCATATAGAAAAAAATAAATTAGATAAATACGCTGAAGATTTTTGCAACGTATATAATGCTGCATTTGCAAAACATGGCGAAGGAAAAACTATGGATGTGCGCGTTACAAAAAAAATGTTTCAAACCATGAAGCCCATTATGGATGAAAAAATTTCGTACTTTGTTTATTATAAAAACGAACCAGTGGCCATGTGGCTGAATCTACCAGACCTGAATCAATATTTTAAATATTGCAATGGCAAATTTGGCATTATTCAAAAGCTGCAATTTTTATATCGACAGAAATTTAGAAAAGGAAATCGTTTTTTAGGTGTTGTATATGGCGTAGCACCTGCTTGGCAAGGTAAAGGCGTAGACGCTATGATGATGGTGGCTTGCAGAGATTATTTAGAAAAAACCAATGCCTATGAAAGATACGAAATGCAATGGATTGGCGATTTTAATCCGCGAATGGTAAACCTTGCAAAAAATTTGGGTGCAGAAGAAGTTCGTCGTTTAGCTACATTTAGATATTTATTTGATAGAACGATAGCGTTTAAAAGAATGGCGAGTTTAGGATAATATAGCAGCAAGATGCAATTAGCAAGTATTATTTTTCTTTAATTGTAGAAATAATTATCCTAGTATTTGATTTTCAATAAATGGAAATAAAATAGAATTTTTCAAAATTTGCAGACAAAAAATACTTGCTACTTATGTCTCAATACTTGCTACTTACTACTATTATATTACCTTTGCGCTCATTCCATCAATACAATAAATTTAGATATGTTAAGAACTCATACATGTGGTGCATTAAGAATAAGCGATGTAAATAGCACAGTTACATTAAGTGGCTGGGTGCAAGCTGTCAGAAAATTTGGTAGCATTACATTTGTAGATTTGCGCGATAGGTATGGCATTACGCAAATATATTTTGATGAAACAAAAAATGCTCAGTTAGATGAAAACGGATTAGGTAGAGAATTTGTGCTACAAGTGCATGGCAAAGTAATAGAACGTAGTAATAAAAATTTAAATATTCCTACCGGCGAAATTGAAATTGCGGTAGAAAATTTTACCATATTAAACAAAGCCAATACTCCTCCATTTACTATCGAAGATAATACAGATGGTGGCGAAGAATTGCGCATGAAATATCGTTATTTAGATTTAAGGCGCGCACCTGTGCGTAACAACTTAGAGTTGCGTTACAATGTAAATCGTGCGGCGCGTACCTACTTAGATGCGCAGCAGTTTATAGAAGTAGAAACACCATATTTAATAAAAAGCACACCAGAAGGCGCCAGAGATTTTGTAGTGCCAAGTCGCATGAACCAAGGTCAGTTTTACGCATTACCGCAAAGTCCTCAAACCTTTAAGCAATTACTAATGGTAAGTGGCTACGATAGGTACTATCAAATAGTAAAATGTTTTAGAGATGAAGATTTGCGCGCAGACCGCCAACCTGAGTTTACACAAATAGATTGCGAGATGAGTTTTGTAGAGCAAGAAGATATTCTACAAACTTTCGAAGGTATGATGCGCCATATTTTTAAAGAAGTAAAAGGCATAGATTATACAGAAGAAATTGCACGTATGACATGGGACGAAGCAATGACTACTTATGGTAATGATAAACCAGATATTCGTTTTGGTATGCAACTAAACCACATTAATGATTTAGTAAAGAATAAAGGTTTTAAAGTGTTTGATGATGCAGAGTTGGTGGTAGCCATTTGCGCAGAAGGCTGTGGCGAATATACGCGTAAGCAATTAGACGAATTAACGGATTGGGTAAAAAGACCACAGATAGGCATGAGTGGTTTGGCATATATTAAATGCAATGCAGATGGCACACATAAAAGCAGTGTAGATAAATTTTACACCGCAGAAGATTTAAAAACTATTGCAGATAAATGTAATGCAAAACCTGGTGATTTAATTTTCATTATGAGTGGCACATACGAAAAAACGCTAAAAGCTATGAGCGACCTACGTATGGAAATGGGTACTCGCCTAGGATTGCGTAAGCCTGACGAATATAAATTATTATGGGTATTAGATTTTCCATTATTCGAGTATGATGAAGATGGTAATCGATGGGTAGCGCGTCACCATCCGTTTACAAGCCCTAAGCCTAGCCATATAGAGGTGATGATAAATAATAATCCTAAGATAGAAAATGCCGCTAAATACTTAGAGCATCCATATGCAGGTATTAAAGCCAATGCGTATGATATGGTATTAAATGGTAATGAGATAGGTGGCGGAAGCATACGTATTTATAATAAAGAGTTGCAGCAAAAAATGTTTGCTGCACTTGGGATGGATGAACACGAAGCTGAAGAAAAATTTGGATTTTTATTAGGCGCATTTGAATATGGTGCTCCACCACATGGTGGTATTGCATTTGGCTTCGATAGACTTTGTGCATTGCTTGGCGGTAGCGAAAGCATTAGAGATTTTATTGCATTTCCAAAAAACAACAGCGGCAGAGATGTAATGATAGACGCCCCTAGCGAAATAGATGAGGTGCAGAAAAAGGAGTTGGGATTGTAGGGGAAGAAAAAAAGAATTAATTGACATACAATATTAAGTGTCATATATGCTTTGTAACCATGGTATAAAAAACCAAAAGCAAGTAAAAAATCTGCACAAGATTAATATATTTGCAAGTAATTAAAACCATTTTTATTGTATGGCTACCGACATACGCATAGATGAAATTATTGCTAAAAATCAAGCTTTTGCACAACCTATTTTAAAGCATCTTAGAAAATTAGTACACACTGCCTGCCCAGATGTAGAAGAAAAAGTAAAATGGGGAATGCCGCATTTTTATTATCATGGGGAAAGTATGTGCCACATGGCAGGGTTTAAAGCGCACTGTGCATTTGGATTTTGGAAAGCTAGTTTGATGAACGATACATCCTTGATGAAAAATGCTGCAAGTGAATCTGCAATGGGACATTTAGGTAGAATAACTTGCCTAAATGATTTACCAGCTGATAATGTAATATTAGGATATATAAAAGAAGCCATGCAGCTAAATGAAATGGGTATCAAAGTAAAAAAAGCACCCAAGGCAGAAGTGGTAATACCTGCTATGCCAGCAATTATGCAAGCTGCTTTGCATAAAAATAAAAAAGCAAATATTGCATTTGAAGCATTTGCACCAAGCCATAAAAAAGAATACATTCATTGGATAGCGCAAGCCAAAACAGAGGCAACACAGTTAAAAAGATTAGAACAAGCTTTAGAATGGATTGCAGAAGGCAAAGGCAGAAATTGGAAGTACCATAAGATATAGCATAAATTTCTAATCAAAAAAAAGAGACCCAATCTCTTGCGTCTCTTTTGTAAAATCTTATAGCTATTTCAAAGTTTCAGAAAGCCAGCTATAAAACTCCCTCTGCCATACTTGCGCATTTTGTGCTTTTAGTACCCAATGATTTTCTTCTGGCAGGTATAATAGTTTGCTTTTAATGCCCTTTAATTGAGCTGTTTGAAATGCTGCAAATCCTTGCTCATTACCTACACGAAAATCTTTTCCGCCTTGTACTATCATGATTGGTGTGTTCCAGTTATCTGCATAATGTGCGGGATTAAATTTTGTATAGGCATCATTGTTTTTATCCCAATAAGGGCCGCCAATATCAAAATTAGCAAACCATAGTTCTTCTGTATTGCCATACCAACTTTGCAAATCAAATAAGCCATCATGTGCTATAAAACTTTTAAAGCGATTGTTGTGCACACCTGCCAACATAAATACACTATAACCACCATAGCTAGCACCAACGGCGCCGCATTTTTTTGCATCTACATATTTTTCTTTAGCTACATCATCAAAAGCACTTAAGTAATCTTGTATAGCTTGGCCACCCCAATCTTTACTAATTGCTTCGTTCCATTGTGTGCCCCAACCTTGGCAACCGCGGCGGTTTGGTATCACTACTATATACCCTTGACTTGCCATCAATTGAAAGTTCCATCTAAAACTATAAAACTGACTAATCGTACCTTGTGGTCCGCCTTGGCAATAAAGCAATGTTGGATATTTTTTATTGGCATCAAAATTTGGCGGATAAATCACCCACGAAAATAATTGGCTACCGTCTGTAGCAGTTGTAGTTCTGCCAACTACTTTGCACATGTTAATGTTGTTATAGGCAGCATCATTTACATGTGTTAGTTGTTTCATTTCTCCACTTTGCAAATCTACATTGTACAATTCACTAGCATGATTCATGTCGCTGCGGCTAACTATTAAGTTGCCGCCGCTTTGGCCTACCAAACCATTGATATCAAATTGTCCATTTGTAATTTGATGCACTACATTGCGTGGCGCCATTCTTCTTTCACGCTGCATAGGCGGAGCATCTTGCGCTACCATTGTTTCAAACAATTGTATAGTGCCTCTATAAGGCACTTCTAAAAATATTTTTTTATTATCATTGCTCCATAAAAAACTATTGATAGTTTCGTCGTAATTTTTTGTCAGATTCTTTTTAGTTCTGGTCAGCCAATCCAGGATTACTACATCTTGCTTATCACTTTCAAAACCATCACGCGCCATGCTAAGCCATGCAAGCATTCTGCCATTTTTACTAAATGCAGGAGCTACATCATAGCCCATCATTCCTTCTGTAAGATTGGTAGTTTGTTGATTTGCCAATTGATATTCGTAAATATCTGTGTTAGTGCTTATGGCATAATCTGTACCGTATTTTTTCTTAGTTACATACAATACACTTTTGCCATCTGGACTCCAAAGCAAATCTTCTGCTCCACCATGTGGTTTTTGTGGGCAATCGAATTTTTCACCTTCCATCAAATCTATTTCGTTGCTAATTTTTCCGTTAGAAAAATCTGCTAAAAATACATGGCTATAGCTTCCATCTTCATAAGTATCCCAATGCCTATTATTTAGGCTTGTAAAAACATACGCATTGCTTTTTGGCAAGTCTGCATATTTATCGGCACCAATTATTTTTTCAATGGCTACTTCTTTAGTAAAAATTATTTTTTTTCCATCAGGACTTAGCTTGGCATTGTCATATTTATCTAACTGACTTTCTGCTTTTACCTCGCTTACTCTACCATCCGAAATCTGAATCTTATAATCTTTATGTGCACTTTTATTTTCTGCAACATTTGGTGTGCTTACACCATAAAAAGCATATTTGCCGTCGGCACTTACACCATTAGCGTTTAATCTGCCTAGGCTCCATAATTTTTCGATAGATAAATTATTTTGTGCTATGGCAGTATAGCTGCTAGCAATAGAAAAGAAACAGATTGCACCCAAAAGGATGGCTTTTTGAACATTTGTTCTGAAAATAGACGTTTGCATCATTGTATTTTAAATATATTGGGTAAATTTAATTGAGAATCACCAAATAGAATAAAAAAAAGCTTGAAATACTAAGCAATAAAGTACAAATTGCGTCTGCATATTAAGGAATAAACAGAAAACAACAAATAAGCAAATAATATGAAACGAATAATTTTTGGCATATTAGCAATGGGGATTGCTTTTGCAGGTTGCAGGAAAACAGATCATGGCGACGAATTTCATTGCTTTGGCACAGATAAAAATTGTAACCTAGACACTTTTATACAATGGCAGCCTCAAATAATACTAAGCGATAGCTGTAGCTTTATGGATGGAGTGAATGTAAGAAATTTTAATGCAGCGCATCAAATAAAACTTGGCGACTCAGTTGCCATTCGCTGCGATGCAATAGGCTTAAATTCTGGAGTTACAGGCAAAGTAATATTTGCATCTGCTTATGATGAGTATTTTGTAGATATAAAAACGTTTGCCGAATATAATACTTGTGCTGCATCTGCAGAAATACTTACCAATATTGACTGCTTGTATAGATTTAAGCCAAATAAAGATGGTCATTATACATTTTCATTTGCAAATGTATATGGAGGAAAATCTGTTGTAGAAGTAGATGTATTAAAATAAAAATCATAGCACAAAATATTTTACATATCGAAACTTTGTCTTTAGAAGAAATGTGGGAAGGAATTTGCCTACAAGACGCTACTATGCAAAGACGATTTTACAATCATACCTATAAACAATTTATGGGGCTATGTGCAAGGTATGCACCAAGTACAGAAGAAGCAGAGCAATGGGTGAATGATGGTTATGTGAAAATATTTACCAACTATGCAAAATACACTAACACCGGCAGTTTAGAAGGGTGGCTAAAAAGATTGGTGGTAAATACTTGCTTAGATAATTTGCGACAATTAAAAACGCAATACAATAGTGTGCATCTTTATACAAAAGATATAGATGCTATTCCGCAAGACTATAGTACATGCAATGAAGCACTGCTTAAAATGAATAGCACAGAGTTGCTAGGTTATATACAGCAATTGCCTAATACGCAGCGTACCATTTTTAATATGTATGCTATAGAAGGATACAGCCATAAAGAAATAGCACAAGAGTTTGGCATAAAAGAAGCAAATAGCCAATGGCATTTAAACCAAGCAAGAAATTTTTTAAAAGCAAAATTACAAGTTCAAAAAAAAAATAAAGTAGCAGCATCTGCTATCAAACTATAAAAAATAATTAATTAGAGAATACAGAGTTTATCTCTGATAAAAACAATAACAATGAGTACGGAGCAATTTGATAAAATAATAAAAGATAAGCTAGCACATCAGCACTATGTGCCTAGCGAAGAAGGTTGGAATGCAATACAAGAGAGAGTAGCAACGCAAAATATTGCGGCAGCTGCACAAAAACCTATATCACCAAAAGGCGTTGCAAGTGGCAATGGAGTCAGAGTATTCTTTTCTATCGCAAAAATAGCAGCAGTTATTTTACCTTTAATAGCATTGTGGGGTATTTATAATTTGGTAAATAAAAAAGATAAGCAAGATGTTGCAATTATAAAAAACGCTGCTGCAAATAATACCATAAATATTGCAGATACATTACAAGCAAGTTTGCCAATTAGTAATGAACAATTAATAATTGATAATACAGCTGCATTTAAAAATGTTGCAATCACTACAGATAAAGTAAATAGAAATAGTGTTGTTAAAAATGTAACCCTTAATCAGCATCAAACAATTTTACCTACAGAGGATATTATTGGTAGTACAAAACCAATTGAAGAAAAAGTAGCTGAAAATAGCAATACACAAGAAAGCAATACAACTAAAGATGCTATCGTAACAAATAATAATTCAGAAAAAAAATTAGATAATTCTAAAAATTATTTACCATTAGAATTACCAAATACAAATTATAAAAAAATGATTCCTAAAAATAGTGGTATAAGTGTAGTAGCTGGCGCAATGATAAACTCACGCAATACTTTAGGCAACGGATTTAATTTGGGCATAGCCGCAGAAAAAAATATCACTAGCAAAGTATATGTAGATGCAACAGTAGCAGTAAGCAGAAACAATCCTACATGGCTGCAAAATCAACTGCCCAAAGAAGGATTTGCGGCAAATACTGCAAAAAATATTAGTACACTTAATAGCGCAGACCAAGGATATGTAAACCAATATGGTGTAAATCCCGCAAGTAATATTTTTAAAGCCGGCGGCAATAATATAGCTGTATCAGAACTTACAGACGACCAACATATTGCGGATGCTGCTGCCTACAGGCTAGCAAGCACACAAATAGAAGCAGCGCCAATGGTTGGATACAAAGTAAGTAAGAAATTAAACATTGCTGCAGGTGCAGATGCTGTAAAGATATTCACCAATACTGCTTACAACGAAGGTGTGAACAGATTAATGCTGCAAACACAAAATGCGCCAAGCATGAGAAATTGGGATATGGGTGCTGTAGCAAAAGTAGAGTATAAAGTTGCAAAAAGAATTATTGTAGGCTATCGCCACAGAGAAGGTTTAACTACTATGACGCCAGGTTCTGCTAGCAATACTCGCAGAAACTATAACGGAGTTTTGGTAAAAGTGAAAATTAAATAGTGGTGCGTAGTAAAGTATTTTTTATTAAAAATAGAATTACAAATACAAGTAAAGCAAAAAATACAAAAGGAAAATACAACTCTTTAATTCGTTGATGCGTTTGGATAGAAATTTTACTTTTTTCTAATTTATCTATTTCTGCATACACATTTTGTAATGCTTTTTTATCTATGCAGCGATAGTATTTACCACCAGTTTCTTGAGCTATTTTAGTCATCAAAGGTTCATCTATTTCTACTTTTTCTTCCGAAAAAACCCATTCACCAAAAGCATTTTTACCCACTGGCATTCTAGCTGTGCCCATCGTGCCTACACCAATTGTATACACTTTCACTTTCATTGCTTTGGCTATTTCTAGCGCAGTTATTGGGTCTATCAATCCCATATTGTTTACACCATCCGTTAGCAAAATAATGATTTTACTTTTTGCATCACTTACTTTTAATCTTTGCACAGCAGTAGCTAAACCCATACCAATAGCAGTGCCGTCTTCTAGTATTCCACTACGCACACTTTCTACTTGACGTAGGAGAATATTATGATCTGTGGTTAGTGGGCATTGCGTAAAACTTTCGCCACTAAATATTACAAGACCTATTCTATCATAAGGTCTTGCGCTAATAAAATCTGCTACCACATTTTTTGCCACATCCAATCTGTTTGGGGTAAAGTCTTGCGATAGCATACTACCACTAATATCCATACTTAGCATAATATCTATACCACTTCCAGAATTGCTTTCTGTAGCATTTTTCAATTGTGGTCTGGACATGGCTATTATTAAACTAGCCAAGGCAATCATTTGCAATAGCGGAAACCACATCATTGTTTTTATTTGCCAAGGTGTATTTTGCTTTGTCACAAATGCAGTACTACTAATTTGCAATTGTGCATTTGTATTATTTTTATTTTTTAAAAAATAGATACATACAAATGGGGATACCAATAATAACAGCAACCAAAATGGCTGTGCAAATACAATTCGAGTTATGTTGAATATACTATCCATTTACTTTTTTAGATGCTAATAATTCTTGTTGTACTTGCCATTCTTTTTCTAATACTTGTATAATATTAATTGCATTAGTGTAATTTTCTTTGTTCTGAGAAGCGCTAGAATCCATTTTTGCAAACTTTACCATATCTGCCAACAAAAAAATATTCTGCAATGCAGGTACAATTTGCAAGGTGTGTTTGTGTTCCTGCAACAAGCGAATAGTTTCCATACTGGTTTTATCTCTAATCGGCATTTGCCATCTTTGCTGTATATAATACTTAATGCTATCTGTAATGGTAGAATAATATTCTTTAGCTTCGTCTATATTATTTGGCGACTTGTTTTCAATAGCTTTCATTCGCTTCATTACTACATCATACACATTAATAGGTTTGTTTTTTTGCAGCTTTCTTTTTTCTATCCACCAATAAATAATTAAACCAATAATAAGTAGTACAAGCAAAATCACTACAGAAATGATTCCTATTTTTTTCCATCTTTCGCTAATTGTTTGTGCATCTACTATATCTTTAATATCGCCATTTATATTAATTGGCACCTCGGAAACCCTTATCAATAGGCTGTCTGCGATAATATCTATACTGCTATCTGCATCTGTTCTCAATCCATTTACATGTAGCTTGGGCAGCATGTATAGGCCACTATCATAACTAGCAATCGTAGTAGTTTGTTGCATGGTTGTATAGCGGCTGCTTTCTGTAGTATCTATTTTGCCTTGTTCTATTATTTTAAAAGGTGAAGTAAACATCTCATTAATATTCGGAAATATTAAAGCATATTTTTCTGTTGGGTAAGATAGTTTTACAGTTAAATGAATTACATCTCCAATCAATACTTCATTGCTATCTACTCCTACAGAAAATTGTACATCTTGTGCATATATTGCTATACCACAACAAATAAAAATGATATGTAAAAATAATAATTTCATTTATTTACTAAAATAGTTGTGCAATACTTTTACATAATCTTGTGCTGTATGCATACTAATAAATCCAGCATTTACTTTAGAAAATATTTGTTTGGTTGCAGAAGTATGTTTATCAAATTTGTTTTGGATATTTTTTCTTACGGTACTACTATTTGTATTTATCCATTGTTGATTACCAGTTTCTAAATCTTGCACTGGAAGTAAGCCTACGCTTGGTATTTCCCTGTCTAATGTATCAAAAATATGTATGCCAATAATATCGTGTTTTTTACTAGTTAGCCTTAATTCTTTTTCAAATGGCTCGCTTAAAAAATCGCTTATTACAACAGTAATTGCTTTGCGTTTTGCAATATTGTTTAGCACTTGTAATGCTTGGCCAATATTTGTATTGCTATTATTTTTTGCTTCTATTGTAAGCAATGTTCTTAATATTAATAAAATATGAGAGCGACCTTTTTTGGGCGCTATCATTTTTTCTACACCATTGCTAAAAAATATTGCACCTACTTTGTCATTGTTTTTTAAAGCACTAAAAGCTAGTGTAGCACTTAATTCTGTGGCTAATTCTCTTTTGGTTTTTGTAGAACTGCCAAACATACTACTATTACTAATGTCTATTAATAGCATCATCACCAGTTCTCTTTCTTCTTCAAATACTTTGATAAATGGATGTCCAAATCTTGCACTCACATTCCAGTCAATAGCTCTTACATCATCGCCATAATTATATTCACGCACTTCACTAAAGCTCATGCCTCTGCCCTTAAACGCAGTATGATACTCTCCAGCAAAAATATGATTGCTAAGTGTTCTGCTTTTAATTTCGATGTGCCTGATTTTAGATGTAAGCTCTTGAAGTGTCAAATTATTTTTGTTTAAAGTGTAAGATGCAAAGTTTATTTACAATAGAATTATCCTAACAAATAAATCGCAAGGACTGGAGACAGATGACTGCCTAATTCTATTAAGGCACTTCTACTTTGTTTAAAATTTCAGTTACAATTTTTTCGCTAGTAATATTTTCTGCTTCAGCTTCGTAGCTTAAGCCAATTCTGTGGCGCATTACATCCATAGCTATCGCGCGCACATCTTCTGGTATTACATAGCCACGGCGTTTAATAAATGCATGGGCTTTACTAGCCATTGCCAATGCAATACTTGCTCTTGGACTTGCTCCATAAGTTATTAAACCTTGTAATTTTTGTAAATTATATTTGGCGGGTTCTCTTGTAGCAAATACAATATCCAAAATATATTTTTCAATTTTATCATCTAGGTAAATTTGCTTTACTAATTCCCTAGCTTTTAATATTTCTGCAGGCTCAATAATTTGCTGCAATGTATTAGTAGCAAATTGAATTTGTTGTCGAATAATCATTCTTTCTTCATCCATGCTTGGATAGGTAATCACCACCTTTAACATAAACCTATCTACTTGTGCTTCGGGCAATGTATAAGTGCCTTCTTGCTCTACAGGGTTTTGCGTGGCAAGTACCAGAAATGGTTCTTCTAATTTATAAGTATTATCTCCAATGGTTACTTGTTTTTCTTGCATAGCTTCTAGCAATGCACTTTGTACTTTTGCGGGAGCTCTATTGATTTCATCAGCTAAAATAAAGTTGGCAAATATTGGTCCTTTCTTTACTTGAAATTGATTTTGCTGCAAATTATAAATCATTGTACCTACCAAATCTGCAGGAAGCAAGTCTGGTGTAAATTGAATTCTACTAAACTTACCACCAATGCTTTGCGCCAAACTTTTAATTGCAAGCGTTTTTGCAAGCCCTGGTACACCTTCAAGTAGCACATGTCCATTTGCTAATAAGCCTATTAATAGGCGTTCCAACATATATCGCTGTCCAACTATTTGCTTATTTAGCTCTGCAAATAATACATCTACAAAGCCACTTTGTGCATTTATTTTTATATTTAATTCTTGAATGTCTATGCTAGTATTCATAAGTGCTCAAAAATAATCTTTAGAAAGTATTTATCAAGTTAAAATTTTTAGAAATTTTTGCTGTTTAAAATTGTTGGTAAAAGTAACCGGTATAATCAGGCGCAATTACCTTGGCTTTTTAAATAAAATAATTAAACTACTTTTGCTACATAATGATGACCGAACAACAACTAACAGAGTTAGATGCTAAATGGATAGAGGTAAAGGCGATGCTGCAAGACAGATTTGGCAAAGTGCCAGATATGGAGGCAATTTTGTTTTTGATAGGTATGAATGAAGTAGGCTTTAAGCAGGATAAAGAATTTAAAAAAGAAGAAAAGCAAGATTTAATGCATGTAGCAATGTGCATTTTATTAAGCCATGATGGTTATTACGAATATATCAATCATGATGCAGATGGTTGGCCACACTTTAAAAAAATTAAAGAATTCCCTGGTGTAACAATGAAGGAACAAGAGGACTATTTAAAAGAAAAAGTAATTGTTTATTTTGGAGTGTAATTCGTTACAATGCTTGATATGCACTTTCGTACTGTTTTCTGCTTCCCCAATATAATAGAGAGATAAAAAACAAAAAGAAAACAATGCCACTTTGAATATCTAGCATATCATCTGTAGCACAATTTACAAAAGTAATTACTACCATCCACATACCAGCCCATTCTTTTTTTACTTTAAAAAACCACCAAGTTATAGCAAATACCATTACAATATATAGCAATCCAAAGAAACCTAAATCTAACCAAGTACGCATAAATTGATTGTGGCAATGTAATGGAAGTTTTGGATCTGCTAAATAAGTGTATCCCTTTTCTGTAAACTGATCAAATAGCATTTGATTTGCCA
Source organism: uncultured bacterium (assembly GCA_903921675.1). GTDB lineage: Bacteria > Bacteroidota > Bacteroidia > Chitinophagales > Chitinophagaceae > CAIXQW01. Next base: position 15,916 of record CAIXQW010000256.1, read on the forward strand.
TTCCTGTGCCATAACCTTTGTACCAAACAGGTTTAACTTTCTGAAAGCTTTCAAAAGCCGCTGCGGCCCTAGCCATTGTGCTTTGATTAAATTTTATTTGATTATTGATTGGTATCCAATGGAAAAAGTCTGTAAATCTACCCCACAAAAATAATCGAACTATTCCAATAATAGTAAACACACTTGTAAGCATAATTCCGGAAAATAAAATCTTTTTTTGAGCAGTAAGTTTACTATTTAATAATTTAAAAAGCATCCATGCTATATAAAACAAAAAGATAAGAAATGCAGTTTTGCTAGTTAATTGTCCAATAAATATTACAAAAAATAGGATTAATACAATGCGTATCCAATTAGGTATTTCATACTTTACTTGGTAACCAATCCATGGTAGGCTTAACCAAATTATACTAAAGATGAAAAAATTACTAAGATATCCAGGATGCATAATTGGAGAAGCGAGTAACTCGTAAATTAAATTATCAATATTGCGGATTGGAGAATGAAAATAATTCCAATTGCCAATTACCTCGCAATAAAACATAGCAAATAAGCAGCTTACCACAAAAATAAAAATAATTCGCTCTACCTCTCTTCTACCCAAACTTTTTTCGCCTGCAAATATTAATGGGAATACGATAAAACTTAATTTTTTTTCTATTGCATTATAGGCCATATTTTTATCTGCACTAAAATTCATCCAAACAGCATGCCAAATAAATACACCAAAATAAAGCCAGACCATTTTATTGCTAAATGCGCTTTTTAATTTTTGTAAAATATTTTTATCTGCTACAAAAAACACCCCTAATACAAAAGTACTTTTGCTACTAATTACATGAAATATGGAGTGTCCATTTGTATTACTCCAAACTATAGAAGCAGCAACCAAACATAATAAAAATATTAGAATATTTGGTCTGTTAAAAAATGATGGCATTGGTGAAGTTACATTTATTTTGTTTTACAAATTTGCTCAAAAGTAATACAGAAAAAATTGTTTTGCTATTAAATATGTTTTAACTTTATAGTATGTTTCTGCGTATACATCCTGATAATCCTGAAGATAGAAAAATACAGCAAGTATTAGACTGTTTAAGAAACGGTGGTTTAATTATTTATCCTACAGATACTGTATATGGTATTGGTTGCGATATATTTAATGCCAAAGCTATAGAAAAGCTTTATCGACTAAAAGGCGTGAATGAAAAAACAGCTCGGTTTTCTTTTATTTGTAAAGATCTAAGCGACTTTAGCAAATACGCAAAAAGTATAAATAGTCCAGTATTTAAGCTAATTAAAAAAAGTTTGCCAGGGCCCTTCACATTTATTTTAGATGCTAGTAAAGAAGTACCTAAACTTTTAAAAACCAAAAAAAATACAGTTGGTTTGCGCATACCAGATAATAAAATTTGTGCTGCAATTGTAGATGCGCTTGGGCATCCTATTATTACCACATCGTTACCAGAGACTGCAGAGGTAGAGGATTATACAGACCCAGAAACATTTTTTTATTTATTTGAAAACAAAGTAGATTTAGTAATAGATGGTGGTATAGGCAATACAGAATCTAGTACTGTAATTAGTTTTGTAAACGACGAAATAGAAATTATTCGGAAAGGTGCAGGCAGCATAGAAATATTTGAATAAATAAATCTTTGCTACCACTTTCTTTTATGCCCTTCTAGCCAATCCTCTCAATATTATTCATTAATTTTGTGCCGTGTCCGACATCATCAATTTATTGCCAGATCATATTGCCAATCAGATAGCTGCAGGAGAGGTAATACAGCGCCCAGCAAGTGCTGTAAAAGAAATGCTTGAAAATGCCGTTGATGCTGGTGCTACACAAATTCATTTGCTTATAAAAGATGCCGGTAAAGAATTATTAAAAGTAATAGACAATGGCAAAGGCATGAGTGAAACTGATGCGCGCATGAGCTTTGAAAGGCATGCCACTAGTAAAATTCGCAATATAGAAGATTTGTTTAGCATCCGCACTATGGGCTTTAGAGGAGAGGCATTGGCAAGTATTGCAGCAGTAGCACAAGTAGAGTTAAAAACCAAACCGCATGATGCAGAAGCAGGTACTTATATTCAAATAGAAAATAGCACTGTATTAAAACAAGAACCTTGTGGCATGCCAAGCGGTACCAGCCTTGCAGTAAAAAATTTATTTTATAATGTACCAGCGCGTCGCAATTTTTTAAAAAGCAATACCACTGAAATTAAAAATATTGTTGATGAATTTACGCGTGTAGCAATGGCCTTCCCAAATGTGGGGTTTAGGCTTACCAACAACGAAACAGATATTTTTTTACTAGAGCCAGGCAATCAAAAACAAAGAATTGTAGCACTACTTGGCAATGCATTCAATGCAAAATTAGTAGCCACAGAGCAAGATACAGAGTATGTAAAAATAAAAGGATTCATTGGTACACCACAAGCCGCTACAAAAACGCGTGGCAATCAATTCTTTTTTGTAAATAATAGATTTATAAAAAGTGCATATTTAAACCATGCTGTAAGCAGCGCCTATCAGAGCTTGATAGCGAAAGATGAGTTCCCGGCATTTGTATTATTTTTAGATATCGACCCAGAAAAAGTAGATGCCAATGTGCACCCTACTAAGCAAGAAATAAAATTCGAAGACGAAAAAATAATTTACGCTTTTGTAAATAGTGCTGTAAAACATGCTTTAAGCAAAAACAGCATCGCACCTAGTATCGATTTTGAATTAGACCCACATATCAGTCAGTTATCTAGCATCACCCAGCCCTTTACAGATATACAACGCAGTGCAACGCAAAAAGAATTTCTGTTCAATACATTTACACAAAAAGGCACTGCTCATTTGATAGATAAACGCAACGATTTAAAAAACTGGAAAGAATTGTATAAGATAGGCGAAGACGATAATCATGCACCAAGCATGGATATGCCTACAAGAGAGCCTATGCATAATAGCACACAGTTGCAGCATGGTTTACAGCAGTATACAGAATCACATATTCAAATGTTATTCGGTAAATATATTTTGTATCCAAAATCTTCAGGTTATTTATTAATAGATGCCGTGGCTGCATTAGAAAGAATAGCATATGATGATTATGCAAGTGCACTTAGCTGTCAGCCTATTTCTATACAAAAAAGTTTACATCCACAAACCTTTGATGTAAGCCCATCGGATGCTATTTTATTAAATGAAGTTTTGCCAGATATGCATGCACTTGGATTTGAAATAGAGCATTTTGGCGCACAGAGTTTTATCATTCAAGGTGTGCCAGCAGATATAGAAAGCGGTAGCGAAATAAATGCTATTGAAAAAATACTAGAACAAATTAAGCATAGCAGTTCTGATATAAAATTAGATAAGCGAGAAAAATTGTTACGCACTATGGCATGGCAAAAAGCCAATAGAAGCAGTATACAAATGCCATTGGATGCCTTAAAAGAACTTTGCACTAAACTATTTCAAAGCACGCAACCTACTTATACGCCTCGTGGTAAAAAAATTATTGTAGAATATTCTTTAGCAGCAATAGAAAGCAGATTTAATAATGAAGCATAGTTTTATTTTATTACTAATAATAGTTGCAGCATGTGGCAAAAAAACGCCAAGCAATATTGTAGTGCAGAAAAATTTAAGTGATAATGAATTGTATACCGTAACTTATTTAACAGATAGTATTGGCTTTATTGGTGGAGGATTGGAATATACTTTAGATGAAATTTACAAAACCACAGATGCAGGGGCAACTTGGGTAAAAAAAGCAGTATCTACAAATTTTAGAAAATCGATTAGACGATTTTTTGTACAAAACAATGGCACGATCATGGCATTAGGTTCCAGTGGATATATGGCACTGAGTAAAGACACAGGTGAAACTTGGGTGTATAAGCAACTGCCAAATTATACAGATATTAGAGATGCAATACAAATCAAAGACACAATAATTTTAGCTGTAGGCAAAAGCACAAAGGGGTTTCTTACTTATATAGATACCAATGGCAATTTTATTAAGGAAGAAACTTACCATCACGAAATGACTGGTATTGCTATGAATGGACACACAAATGGATACGCATCTGCATATAGTGCTGTTTTAAAAACAACAGACGCAGGACAAACTTGGCAATACACCACTGCCAAAAATGATATTTACAAAAGTTTACTTGTATTATCCAACTCTGATGCTATCATATGTGGCTACGATGGCAGTATAAAGCGCACAACAGATGGTGGTGACACTTGGTTGCATATAAAAAATAGTAATGCACTAACAACCACTTATCGTTGGAATCAATTAATACAATTAAATGCAAACATAGCTGTAGTAATAGGTGATGCAGGAAAAATTGCATTAGTAAATTTACGCGATAACAGCTACAATATCATTTCTTCTATTATTGCTGCAGATATATTAGGAGGATGTAAAAAAAATAGCAGTACAATTGCTTTATGTTGTAGCAATGGCGAGTACATAGAATTGGGACTTTAGTAAAATAAAAATTTCCATTTTCACATATTCATAAGTTTTCAATAGACTATATTTTGCAGATAATAAAGTATTTTTACTGCATGCATAAATTTACGCTTTGCCTAGTTGCCTTATTTGTATTTTTAAGTACAATCGTATCTAGCCAGCCTGCAAATAAATCTGTAAAATTACCTAAACCAAGTGTTGGCATCAATGCATGGGTAGATAGTATTTATAATAGTTTAAGTTTAGAACAAAAAATTGGTCAGCTATTTATGATAGCAGCCTACAGTGGTGGTGAAAAATACAATAGACAAACGATTGAAAAATTAATTACACAAAACTTCATTGGCGGATTAATATTTATGCAAGGCACTGCGGAAGCGCAAGCAGAACAAACCAATGCTTTTCAAAAAATGAGTAAGGTGCCATTATTGATAGGCATGGATGCAGAATGGGGATTAGGCATGCGATTAAAAGGTGTTGATGATTTTCCGCGCCAAATAATGTTGGGAGCAATGAAGGATACTAGCTTAGTATATAAAATGGCGCAGGCAATTGCCTACCAATGCAGAAGAATGGGAGTGCACATGGACTTTGCACCAGATGTAGATATCAATAATAATCCAAACAACCCAGTAATTAATTTTAGAAGTTTTGGTGAAAATAAATATGCTGTCGCTCGCTATGCTACACAGTATGTAAAAGGCCTGCAAGATGGAGGTATTATAGCTAGTGCTAAACATTTTCCAGGACATGGCAATACAGATATGGATAGCCATAAAGATTTACCAACTATTAGTGGTAGTGCAAAAAGTTTAGAAGATAACGAATTATATCCTTTTAGAGAAATGATCAACAATCAAGTAGGTAGTATTATGATAGCGCATTTACAAGTACCTGCATTAGATAATACACCAAATACGCCTACCACACTTAGCAAAAAAGTAGTGACTGATTTATTAAAAAATAAATATAATTACAAGGGACTAATTATTACTGATGCATTAAACATGAGTGGCGTTACTAAAAACAGAATACCTGGCGAATTAGATTATCAAGCTTTTATGGCTGGCAATGATATTTTATTATTTAGTCAAGATGTAAGTGCTGCTGTAAAGAAAATTTCTGATGCCATAGAAAATGGCACCATTACTGAGGAGCGCTTAGAAGAAAGTGTAAAGAAGATTTTAAAGGCAAAATATTTTGTAGGACTCAATAAAACAAGAACAATTTCTGCAGAAAATATTACTACCGATTTGAACCAATATACAAGTAGCATCCGAAGTTTAGTAGCCAAAGAAGCCACTACCCTACTTAGCGACCAATATAATATTTTAGATAAAATTCGCAGAAACGCAGCGAAGAAGATTGCTTATGTTGGCATTGGTACTGATGCCCCTAATACTTTCAGTAAAGCATTAAATACAATTGGCATATCAGAAATGTATTTTGTAAATGGCAATGATGCTAACCTTGCAAATAAATTAAAAGACTACGATGCTGTAATTATTGGCATACATAATGTAGCACTTTATCCAGGTAAAAGTTTTGGATTAAACATATCAGATATTGCAATAGCAAATGCACTTGCAAAAAATAAAAACAGTATGCTGGTATTATTTGGCAATCCTTATGCAATGAAATATTTCTGCGATGCAAAAGGTGCCATTGTAGCTTACGACGAAAAACCAGAAACACAAAACGTATTAGCAGAAATTATCAGTGGAGATTTTCGAGCAAAAGGAAAATTACCTGTAAGTGTTTGTCCATCTTACTCAGCAGGTTCTGGTATTATTACGCTTACCAATCAGCTTGGCGAAAAAGATAATACAAATCCAGAAGTGCCACGCGAAATAAAAGATATAAAAAAAAATGATGATAAACTGCTACAATTAAACTGTGATAACAATTCGAAAGATTTGATTCCATGTGTAAAAAATATTTTTCATCCTGTACCTGTTGTATGCTGCTTTAACCCAGAAGCTATTGGTAGTAATAACGATAAGCTAGAAAAAATAGACAACTTAATAGAAAATGCAATTGCCAAAGGTGCATTTCCTGGATGCAGAATATTAGTAGCTAAAGAAGGAAAAGTATTTTACGATAGAAGTTTTGGTTATACTACTTTCAACAAAACACAAATGGTAAAAGAAAATACTTTGTATGATGTAGCTAGTGTAACTAAAGTAATGGCTACAACTTTGGCAGTTATGAAATTGTATGAGCAAGGAAAATTAAGTATAGAAAACACACTTGGTGATTACTTACCAATTACCAGAGGCACAAATAAATCTGATATTAAATTAAAAGATATGTTGCTGCATCAAGCAGGACTTAAAAGTTGGATACCTTTTTACAAAGAAACATTAGATAGCAATAAGCAACAGCGCAAAGACATATACAGCAATAGCGCTAATGGCAATTACACGGTAAAGGTGGCCAATAATTTATATATGAATAAGCATTGGACAGACACCATGTGGCAAAGAATATTAGATAGTCCAATAGGTGCAAAGGTGTATGAATATAGCGATCTAGATTTTATTTTTTTACAAAAAGTAGTGGAAAAAATTACAGGGCAATCTATAGATGCGTATGTAGAAAAAGAATTTTATAAACCTTTAGGTATGAGCAATACTTGCTTCAATCCTATTAAAAAAGGTAAGCCTAACGCTAGCATTGCACCTACAGAAAGCGATAGCTATTTTAGGTATCAAATAATACAAGGTTATGTGCATGATATGGCTGCTGCTATGTTTGGTGGTGTAAGTGGACATGCAGGACTATTTAGCACTGCTGGTGATATAAGTAAAGTTTTACAAATGCTGATGAATGGCGGCATCTACGAAGGCAAAAGATATTTTGAAAAGAAAACAGTAGACTTTTTTACAACGTACAAAACCACTACGCGCCGTGGTTATGGGTGGGATAAAACAGAACCAAATACTGCTAAAAGCAATCCTACTGCAGATAACTGCAGCTTACTAACTTTTGGCCACACAGGCTTTACTGGCACTTGTGTTTGGGCAGATCCTACTTACAATTTGCAATTTATATTTTTGAGCAATCGTACTTTTCCTAGTGCAGAAAACAAGCTAATTAATAGCATGGATATTCGTGGCAAAGCACAACAATATGTATATGAGAGTTTAGGTATTGCTAGTAGGAAATAGGTATTTCTATGAACAATAAATGCGCTTTTTAAACCACGAAAGCACTAAGGCGCTAAGAAACACTAAGGTATTTTTCTATCTTCTTATATCAATTGTAACTTTCAAAAGCAGCTTTTCAAATCTTCATGCTTCTTCGTGGACTTCGTGACTTTGTGGTTCTACTACTTAAAAAGAAAATAAATATTTTCCTTCTTGTAATATTTCTTGCAGAGCAATATATAATTTGTCCAAATCTGCTTGTGTATTAAATGCCCCAATAGAATAGCGCATATATATTTTATTGCCATGTGGCATAATAGGAATGGTAATTCTGTATTTTTCAAATAAATGTTTTTCTAATTCCCATGCATTATTTGTGTGAATAGGAATACTTAGCATTTGTGCAATCCATTCGTTAGTAATTGGCGAAATAGGTGTGCTATTGAACAATGTAATAAATCGATTGGCATTATACAAAACCAACTCTCTGCAACTGGCTGTAACTGCTTGCCAATTGTTTTGCTGCATATATTCTATAGCTTTTGAAATGCAAAGGTATGCCGAGAAATCGCGTGTGCCTTGCATTTGATGATAATCTAAAAACTGTGAATGGCTTGGTATTGCACTATCGTAGCCCCAACTAACTACTAAAGGGTCTAGGATGGTTTGCCATTTTTTTTTGACATGCAAAAACGAACTTCCTTTAGGCGTCATCATCCACTTGTGGCAGGCACCTGTATAAAAATCAGCGTCTAGATCTTGCAGATCTAAAGGTACTTGTCCTGGTGCATGCGCGCCATCTACAAATATTGGAATGCCTTTTTGCTTAGCTAAAGCTACAATTTCTTGCACAGGAAATATAAGTGCAGTAGTGCTTGTAATATGGCTTATAAATATAAGTTTAGTTTTGGCAGTGCATCCTGCAAAAAAATCTGCTATAAATTGATCTTTAGATACTATTGGCAACGTAATAGGCTGCTGTACCAATTTAGCTGCTGCTTTCTTGCAATAATAACTCCATGTTTTGGCACAAGCGCCATACTCCAAATCTGTTGTTAGCACTTCATCACCGGCTTGCAATGGAAAACTTTTGGCTATAATATTTGCAGCAGTAGTTGGGTTGGGCACATACACAATATCATCAGCATCTGCATGGAGGTAGGCACCTAGTGCTTTGCGAGCAATTTCTAAATATGCAGGTGCATTAAACTTGATAAACTGCACAGGTTCTTGCTCTAACTTCATTTGCCAATTTTGATACTCTTCGAAAATTGGTTTTGGGCAAGCACCAAACGATCCAATATTTAAAAAGGTAACAGTTGGGTCTAATAAAAAATGGGAAGAAAAATTGTTAGGCATCAATAGATTTTTTATGCCACTAATGTAGCAATTAGTTATTATTAATGATCAGAAATTTTAATTGGTTTTTCATCATCTGGAAAATAATGATCTTTTGTTTCTATTAATTCTATCGTTGTTCTGAAGTTGGATTTAATGTGAACATACATTAAATTTTCTGTTTTGTCTTTTAAGCGTTTTACTTTGGCCAAATACAATCCTTCTTGCAGTTTAATAGTTTGAGAATCTATATTTCCTGTGATTGGAATAGTTGCAAATTTTCTCCAGCCATTATCTTCTTCTTCATAAATATCAACATTATTATCTGGATACATTGCATCTATCATCAATTCGCCATTATATTTCATTTCGTAGCCTTGTGTAGTTGCTCGTTTTATTGTTGGTCGCAAAATAACTGGGGGATTCGTATGAATTTTTGCAAGATAATCTGCAGGAGTAAGCCATATATTGTCATCCGCATTATAATCAATTTTTACAGTTGGTTGATTATCTAGTTTGGCCATTATTTCTATCGGATAATCAAATACATCAGTACCTTTTTCGTAATGAAATATCAATGCACCTTTACGTACCTTTTTCAAAAATATTTTATTTAAATAATTTTTACGAATATCTACATGCAGCAATACAATATCTGTATCAGCAAAAATAGAAATTTGCATACTACCAAAGGTGTCTAGCATAGCAATAAAATTTTCTTCTTTTCTTTTTTTAGCAGAATTTATTTGATATTCCAAATCTGTATTATCTAAACTACATATAACATTAAATGGCAATGAGTAATAATCGGCATTTTCGCTTTGAACAAAAATACAAAGTTGTGTATTGCTTGTTTCATCATAGCGCATTTTAAAAGCAGTGGAGTCAATAACAATTTGCGCATTGCAAAAATGAAATAACGAAAAAAATACGAAGGAGAATATTATTTTTTTCATTGTAAGAGATTGTATTGGTTGTTGATTTTATTTTTTCTTCTTTGGAATTTCTTTGCCTTTTCCATCTAATAGTGGGTTAGCATTAATGAACTCTACTTTTGGAGCTTCATCTATATACACCGGCTTGCCAATGGCATCTGGTGTTACGGTAAGTCCTTTATAGTCTTTCAATTCCAAAGTTGTTTCTTGATTGGCTTTTACCAAAAAAGATACAATTGTTGGTGGCGCCATTTTAGGCATGCCTGGCAATACAAAACTTGCTTTGTAAGAACCTGGTCTTAATAGCAATCTGCGTTTGTCTTGCGCAGAATTTGGTGAAATAGTAATAAATTCTTCGTAGGTATCGCCAGTTTGCCAATACAAAGTTACTGGGCTTGGAATATTATCTGAATTAATATACATTTCTCCTTCTTGCGGAATTTGCACTTCTGTAATGGCACCAAAACTAACTTCTGTATGCACTACATACTTTGGTAAAATATCTAAATCTATTTGGTACTCACCAGGCTCAAACATTTTTTGCTCTGCTGCGTTATAAGTAACAGCAGGAATTTTTTTACCACTAAATAATCTGCGCACTCTAACTGTTTTATCTACTGCTCTGGTTCTATTATTTTGATAGGTAAAAATTAATGTGCCATTGGTTACTTTTAAAATTACTTTGTTCAATTTGTTTTTTTCGATAGGTACATTGTTCAATACAATATCTCTTTGTCCCAATACAGTTACATCAAAAATGCCATCTATCTCTAGCTTTACAGGTTCCGGATCACCATTTTCATACACATCGCGCATAAAAGTTTTTATTTTTTGCTTAGTAGTTGGGTCTACCAATGCTACCATTGGTTTAGCGTTGTAAAATTTACCTGCGCCATCTGTAAAATACACAGCCAAACGTGTATCTGCACTAGGCTCTGTTTCTATTTTAAATTCGGCTTGTTCGTTATTTACTGCTGGAGTTGGCAATGCTTTTTTCTTGACTAATAATGCTTTTGGATAAGCTGGTACAGAAAACTTTGCTCTTGGTCTAATAATTGGCAATGGCGCAAATTGGTAACTAAACCTAAATGGAATGGCATATACATCTTCCATTTTTACTTCCTCAAACGGAGGAATAAATAATACATCTGGCAATGCATATGCATTTGTTTTTCTTGCTTTACCTACCTTAGCATCTATGGCTGTAATAGTAGTACCAATAGACCTTGCTGGCAAAATAGTTTTCATATCTATTGCTACAAATTCTTGCTCTGTAATTTCTTTGGGTAAAATATAAGTAAATTTATTTTTTGCAATTGGTTTTTGTGCAGTAGAATTATTTGCAAAACTAAAAGCTTTGTTGATGGTAGGAATTGTTTGCATGTCAAACATTGGCATTTCTACCTCCGTAATTTCTTTTGGCAATTGATAGCGGAATGCATTTCTAAGCACAGGCTTTTTAGATACAGAAGCTGTAACAATAGGTTTCATGGTAAAGCTGTTTTCCAAAGCATCTAATATCCAAGCAGGCATTTCTATTTCGGCTATTTCTTTTGGTAGTTTTGGTTTGCCAATATATAATTTATACATTGTCAAATCTTTCAACTTAGTAGCTATTGGTTTAGCCACAGCAGAAGCTTCTATGCTTTGCATTACATATCCTTCCTCTATTTTTTCTGCAATCAAAGCTTCTGGCAATCTTGCTTTGCCTACATTCAATAGTTTTGCATTTTTTTCTGCTTTTGTTTTTCCAATAATTTGCTTTGGAGATATTGCAGCAATTTGTTCCATGGCATCTAACTGAGGCGCAGCAGTCACCACTAATACACCAGGCAGCTTAGGTGTGTTTTTTATAAATGCATGTTTATTGGGTTCTTTAGGTGTAGTAACTATTAAATAAGGTTTGATACTTGGCACCACACTTAGTTCATCCATTACAACAGGCACTATTACATTGATAGGCTTGGGTTCTACAGGTGTAACCAAATTCAATATTTTTGGTTTGTCTAAAAGTGGCCTATTATTTTTTACGATCAAGCTAGCAGCTGTAGGAATATCTGCAGTAGAAGTAACACTTACATATTGCCCAAGGCATTCGTAATATTGCTGCAGCATATTGTTGTTATCTAAGCCAATGATATATGGCGATACTTTTACTTTATTGGCAATCATATTTTTATACATATCGCAAATATTTCCATCGCAGTTTTCGCCACCATCAGTAATTAGTACAAAACTATAATCGTATTGTGCTGCATTACTCAATTCGTTTTCGGCTGCTTCTTTGAGGCTGTATGCAATTGGACTATTACCTAATGGTGTAATATATTTTAACTTGGTTTTTATTTGATACGCATTTTGTAAATTAAATGGCACTACCAAACGTGTATCCGTACAGTTTTTTTCTATACTACCATGTTGGTCGCCGTATACTCTTACAGCAAATTCTACTTCGTTATTTACAGCATACATGCTATCCATAATAGCACCCACTACTTTTGCAGCTGCTTCAAAACGATTTTGTTTGTTCTGCCATTCGTAGGTCATACTACTACTTGCATCCATCAAAAACAAAATACGGGTGCGCTTTTGTGCAGTAGCAGAAACACTAAACAGCAATATGCAACACCACACCAATAAAACTTGGAGAAATTGTTTGATAAACGGCATGCTGTTGTTAAGTTTCAAAATAAAAAATGGGAAGCAATAAAAAATTAATAATCTGCTAATTCGCTTGGCAATTGCGCGAAGGCTTTTGCCAATTGCTCGTCGTTTGGCGCTATACCATGCCACTCGTGAGTGCCTTCCATAAAGTCGATGCCTTTACCCATTTCTGTTTTCATTAAAATACATATTGGTTTACCTGCGCCACATTTACTTTTAGCTAATTCCAAAGTTGCCACTACATCATTCATATCATTGCCATTCATGTGCAATACTTCCCATCCAAAAGCTACCCATTTAGCTTCCAAGCTTTCTACATTCAATACCTTAGCAGTAGGGCCATCTATTTGTTGCCCATTTACATCTACAGTTGCAATAAAATTATCTGCTTTATGATGCGCGGCACTCATGATAGCTTCCCAGTTTTGACCTTCTTGCAATTCGCCATCGCCAGTAAGACAAAATACGAATTGCTGATCGCCATTCATTTTTTTTGCTAATGCGGCACCTAATGCTACGCTTAAGCCTTGACCCAAGCTACCACTAGCAATGCGCACACCTGGCAAATGCTCATGTGTAGCAGGATGCCCTTGTAAGCGAGTATTTAATTTACGAAATGTGCCTAATTCTGCTACTGGAAAATAACCGCTGCGGCTTAATACACTATAAAACAATGGAGAAATATGACCATTACTCAAAAAAAACAAATCCTCGTTGGCGCCTTCCATATGAAAGCTAGGATTATGTTTCATTATTTTAAAATAAAGTGCCACCATAAAGTCTGTACAACCTAAGCTGCCGCCCGGATGACCACTTTGTACACCATGTACCATTCTTACGATGTCTCTGCGCACTTGTGTGGCCATTGCTTGTAATTTTTCCATTGAATTACTATTACTTTTTTTAATTGAAGGTTTAGAGTACAAATGTAGGAACTTAGGCGCAGGAACATTGCGCCAAACAAAAGTTTTACAAAGTTATTAGCAAAAAATCAGCAGTATTTAGCATGCTTTTATGAAATGGCAAAATGGTTGTATTGCAAAACCAAATTTGGGTGATGCAATGATAACTGTTTTTTATCTTTAATTAATAGCAACTAAAAGCCCAAAGATGCTAACTTTGTAGCCTACTTTAATATTAATATGGAATCCCATTTATTGGCAATAGCCTCTGAAAAAACAATGACACCCATCAAAAAAAGCTTGCAATTTGGTTGGGAAGAATTTTTGAAAGATCCATGGATGTATATTTTGTATACAGCAATTGGCGCTGTAGCTAATTTAGTAATTTATAAAATTCCTGTCATTGGACCCTTTATATTGGTAGTGCTAGGATTGCCGCTACAGTTGGGTATTGCTATTTATTATTATCAAAAAAATAATTTTCAGGATGATCATTTCAAACATTTTTTTGATGGTTTTTCTCATACACGCGAGTTACTTAAATTTTTTTTAATTATAATTGGTTGCACCCTGCTATTAATGATTCCGTTATTTATAATAGTAGTAATAACAGAAGTAAGTATTGATATTGCAAGCGGTGGTGCTACATCTAGCCAACTATCTTGGGTTACCAATATGGTAATTCTACTATATACACCATTTATATTATTTGCAACTATTTGCATTATACTTGCGCCATATTTTATATACTTTTTCAAGTTAAAAGCAATGGATAGCATTAAGATGAGCTATCGATTTGTAAAGCCAAGATGGTGGAGTTATTTTAGATTTTATATCGTTATCTTTTTAATTGGTATACTTGGCGCTTTAACTATTATAGGTATGCTAATTACTACGCCAATTATTAGCCTAGCTATGATGCATCAGTTTTTTACAGTTACCAAAATGAAGGTGCGTAAAGAAGATGGCTCAGAAGCTGTGTTGGATGGGTTGGTAGAAGTAGGTGCTTAAGATTTTAGGAAGCCGTAGTTTTCTAAATAATTATTATTAAATTTGTTTACAAAATATTTTTACGATGAGTATTGCAGAATTAAAAAAAGTGGTTCATGCTAAGGTAGATGAGATGAATGATGAGAAATTATTACAAGAAATCCTAGAGATTCTTGGAAATAAAAAAATAAACTTAGCCATTCATTACGACAAAATTAAAGAACAGTATAATGATGCGCTTCAAAAATTAGCACAATGATTTTAATTGAAGACATATTATTGTTGCATGAAAAATCTATTATAGATTTTGGTGGTGCAGCAGGAATTAGAGATTTGGAAATGTTGGAATCTGCTATTGCAAGACCTTATCAAATCTTTGATGCATAACACTTATATCCAACACCAATAGAGAAAGCAGCTGCAATTGGCGAAAGCTTAATTATTAATCACCCTTTTGTAGATGGCAATAAAAGAACAGGAGCATTATCAATTTTGGCATTATTGATGGAGCATCAACTTATTTGTACTGCAAATTCAGAAGCATTTTACCAATTCATCATTTCTATTTCTACAGGAGAACTGCGCTATGAAAAAATTGTAGCATGGTTGCAAATCAATACACAAAAATTGCAATCAAATTCTTACTGAACAATACTTTATCTTTGGGCTAATGTTTGAATCCTACATGCATATTGTAGAAATATTAGGTACATTTTCTTTTGCTGTTTCTGGCACATCTGTAGCCATGAAAAAGAAACTAGATATTTTTGGAATTCTAATAATTTCGTTTGTTACATCTATTGGTGGCGGAACTTTGCGCGATATTATGCTAGGCAATACACCTGTGGCTTGGCTACGAGATGCTACTACTATTAATGTAATTTTGGCAAGTACAATAGGCACAGTATTGTTTGGTAAATTTATTTCTAAGCTAAATGTTTCTCTGTTTTTATTTGATAATTTGGGGCTTGGTTTGTTTACATTTATTGGCATTCAAAAAGGGATGGATATGCATTTTTCTAATGGTGTATGCGTGGCAATAGGTATGCTCAGTGGCTGCTTTGGTGGCGTGATTCGTGATACATTACTCAACGAAATTCCATTGGTTTTCAGAAAAGAAATATATGCATCTACATGTATTTTAGGAGGTGCTGTATATTTTTTATTACATGCTTTAAAAGTAGATAATCAATTATCGCAAATGATAGGTATTGCTATAATTGTATTGCTTAGAATAATAGTGGTGCGCTTTAATTTAAGCCTGCCTAATATGTACAAGTCAAGTAATTAATTTATAACTTTTTCAATTGAAAATAACCAAGATGCAATTCGTCTTCTGGTAAATTATCTTGGCGCTGCAATACTATTTTATATTCGCTTTTTAATGATGCCGGTAAAATGTCTTCTATAGCATACACATCATCTACATCTATTCCATACTTATCATCTATATGGCTTTCTGCACCTTTAAAGCCAGTATGCTTATAAAAAGCAGATTGCTTTGCATGTTGCACGGCTTTGCCTTTATCTGTAGCAGCTACAATCATTTTGTAATGATACTCTTCAAAATCTCCAGGTTTGTAACCACCTAAATTGATAAAAAATAATTTTGCTTCTGAAGTTAATTCTTCTTGTAAGGGAACAATATTTACAGCATAACCATCTACACTTGTTATTGCTCTGTAGGCATCTACATGCATTGTATTAGCTACCTCTGGCCAAAATTCTTGTAGCTGTGGAATCATATTTTTTATAGATGTGGCAATGCCAAAACAAATATCGTGCTGCTCTATATGTCTGCCTTTGGGTGTGCATCCAATTAATACTTTAAACAATTTCATCATTGCTGTAAATGTACTTGATTGTGTAAAACTTTATGTGAACAACTTAAAAAATAACAATTTGTATTTATATGCTGTGTTTATTTTTGAATTATGCGTAAAATTATTTTTATCTATGTATTTGTACTACAATGCACCAATTTAATGGCACAAGGTAGCCGCTACAAACCCGAGCTTGCAGATGGCGAAACTGTCATAAAAACTACATCAGCCATACCTAAAATTACAGCTCCTAAACTACCTACATCTTACACATTGTTTGGCGAAAAAGTACCTTTAGAAATGTTTGATATTCATGATAGATTTGATAGAGAATTGATAGTAAATAATTACATGCAAGGTAGTACCATTCAAATTATCAAACAAATGAAGCGCTGGTTCCCATTGATAGAAGAGCGATTAAAACAAAATGGAGTGCCTGACGATTTTAAATATTTAGCTGTAGCAGAAAGTGCATTAACACCTGCAAAAAGTGGTGTAGGCGCTAGTGGGTTTTGGCAATTTATGAAAGGCACAGGCCCTAGCTATGGTTTAGAAATTAATGACTATGTAGATGAAAGATACCATGTATTAAAAAGTACAGATGCTGCTTGTAGTTATTTGAAAGATGCGTATGCAAAATTTAATAACTGGACTGCTGCTGCTGCTAGTTATAACTGTGGCATGGGTGGATATAATAGTGCAGCTACATCTCAAGGCTCTTATAACTTTTACAATCTATGGTTGCCCGATGAAACAATGCGTTATATTTTTCGCATCATGGCACTAAAATACATTTTAGAAAATCCAGAAAGAAGTGGATTTTATTTAGATAATACAGACACCTACAAACCTTACAACACAAAAATTGTAGCAGTAAATTACAGCATTAGTAGTTTAGTACAGTTTGCTTTAGAAAATGGTACCAACTATAAATCTATCAAAATATTAAATCCATGGTTGCGCGATAAAAGCTTACCAAATAAAAGTGGCAAAACGTATGAAATACTAATTCCGCAATAGTAGATGCTCCAACTCGCTAAGCACCATTGCTGTGGCTCCCCAAATTTTCTTATTTTCTAATTGGTACAATGGTGCTGTCATTACCATATTTTTAAAATCGCTTCTATAAACTTCTCCATATTGTTTAGTGGCAGTATCAAACAATTGGGGCAAAGGTACTTCTATTATTTCTTGTACTTCTTGTGGGCTTGGTTGCAGTATAAAATGGCTATGCCAATAACAAACAATGGGTGTAATATTAAAATTACTTGGAGGAATATATAATGGTGTAAGATTTCCTAAAATTTTTATTTGGTGCATGCCTATTCCCATCTCTTCTTCTAACTCTCTGATAGCTGTATAAGTTATGGTTTGATCCTGTAAATCGTATTTGCCACCAGGCAAACTTATCTGTCCGCTATGTGTACCGCCATCCAATGTGCGCTTCATTAATAAGGTATGCCATTCTTTATTTTTTTTGTACAATACTATTATTACACCACCTTTTTTTGCATTGGTTGGTGCTACCAATTGTTCCCCTCTAGAGGGCGGTGCCATTTGCAATTGCGCATCTATGCCTGGCAATGCATGCAATATATTATGTTGCAATTTTTCTATAAAATTATCTTGATGCCACAACATGTTTTGTAATTCTCTTTAAGGCTTTTCTATTAATTTTAATTTAAATAATATGTATTTATTCAATTAACACAAATTCGCTTTCGTTATGTATTTTATCCAAACTAGCAATTACATACTTATAATCTCGCCAATTGTTTTTTAATAAGTAAATATTTTCTCCCGTTATTTTTTCTATTTTTTCTGCATTTGCTATATCTATTTTTTCATTTTTTGCAAATTGATAAATTACAAAACAGTTAGCATCTGCGCTATTGTGTTTTAGTTCCAAAGCATCTACGCCACTTGCTGTTTTTATTTTTTTATAAGATGGTTTTGCAGGTGCAATATTATCTAACCACTTCATAGGTGGTACTATTGCTAAGCTAGTATTGGTATTGTATTGCAATGTTTGTACAATACCATATTTATTTTTATAAAAACCGTTTGCACTATACAAACTATATCCATTAATATTTTTTGTATTTCTGATATCGTTTATTTGTTCAGGAATTTCAGCACTATTGCGCCAAGCAGGATTTGCATTTACACCCATTTGATATAAGCCTTGACCAATATACATTCCTTTGCCATAGCTATGATTGCTCCACCATTGTAATAGTGTGCTAAAGTCTGCACTTTTATGCCCTCTCTCCCAATACAATTGCGGCATTAAGTAATCTATCCAACCACTTCGTTGCCATAGCAAAACATCAGCATATAAATCATCGTAATTTTGGCAACCTCTAGTATTACTGCCATCTTTATCGCAGGAAGCATTGCGCCAAATGCCAAATGGGCTAATGCCAAATTTTACTGTTGGCTTAATGGCCTTAATTTTTTTACTTATTTCCTCTATAAATAAATTTACATTTTTGCGACGCCAATCGGCTTTGGTTAGCATGCCATCGCCATTTTGTATATAAGATTTATTGTCTGGAAATTCTAGTGAGCCAATTTTATATGGATAAAAATAATCATCAAAGTGCACAGCATCTATATCATATTTGCTTACCACTTCGCACACCACATCTTGTACATACTTGCGTACAGCTGGCACTCCGGGGTCAAAATATTTTTTACCACCGTAGTTTACAAACCACTCTGGATGTGTGTAAGTTGGATGATTAAATGCATGCGTATTTTTTCTAGCATCAATCAAAGCGCGATAAGGATTGAACCAAGCATGAAACTCCATACCACGTTTATGGCATTCATCTATCATAAATTTAGTAGGGTCGTAGTATGGGTTTGGTGCTTGTCCTTCCTTGCCTGTAACGTACCTACTCCATGTTTCGTAGCTGCTTTCGTAAAACGCGTCAGAAGCGGGGCGCACTTGCACAATCACTGCATTCATACCTGCAGACTGTAATAAATTTAATAGATTAATAAATTCTTGTTGCTGCGCTAAGGCATCCAATTTTGTATCGTTGCTAGGCCAATCAATATTGCCAACTGTAGCAATCCAAACAGCACGTAATTCGTATTTTGGTTTTGTATGTGCACATAAGTAATGGCATGAAAAAACAGAAAGAAATAAAAATAATATAAGGCTACGCATCTTGTAATTGCAAATATACAATGCAGTTGGTATTGGATAATGTGATATAAAAAAAGTGTGATAAATTGCTTTACCACACTTTGTCAATATTAGTTTTAAGGAAACATTATTTTGTTGCAGGAGCTTCTGCAGGTGCTGCAGCTGCTTTTTCTTTAGAGCAAGCTTTTCCTGCTTCGCCTTTTTTGCAACAAGCTTTAGTAGCTTCGCCACCTTTTTTGCAACAAGCCTTAGGAGCTGGTGCAGCACTGCTTAATGTAACTGTATTAGCGGCATTGCCACCATCTACATTTGCACTTGCTTCTTTTTTGCAACATGCTTTTCCTGCTTTACCTTTTTTGCAACATTTTTTTTCTCCAAAAGCAACTCCTGTAATCAATAAAGCTGCTAATACAAATGATAATTTCTTCATATTTTTTTTCACTTCTTTTTTTTGGTTATTGGTAAAATATTTTACTACATCAAAGGTATACATCTTTTGCATTCGTAAATACTTTTTAACGGAGATTTAAGTTAAATAATTTTATACTATTATTACTCTACAGTAGCCTGAATACCTCTATCAATAATTGCTTCAGCCATTGGCCGTAAAAAATCGAAACTTCCTTTTTTTACATCACATTTTCCTTTGTAATGTATCAGCATTGTGCATTGCTCTGCCTGTGTTGTAGTGTGTTTGCACACTGTAATTAAAGTATCTATCACATGGTCAAAAGTATTTACCTCGTCGTTCCATACTATCAAATGATGTGCTTGGTCGATACTCTTTTCTAATAAATCTAGTTCTTCATGAAACTTTTCTTTCTGTTTGGTACTTGCCATATTTATAATTGTATTATTGAACAATTAATTGATTTGTTATTTTTTGTCCTAATTCATCTTCTGCCACTACTACATATCGACCAGCATTCAAAGCACTAGTATTGATGCTAAAATTATGCTGACCTACATTTAACTTGGCACTTCCAATGGTCATGCACTTCCTACCAAATATATCCACTATATATAAATGCATTGTTCTGGCAAATTGTAAATTAACTTGTAAAGTACAGATATCTTGCGCAGGATTTGGGAAAATACTTAAATTAAATTTATTTTTTGAACTAATTGCAGGTTGTATTGCTAGTGGAAAAAACTGTTTGCTGTAAAATGCACCACCACCATGTGTACCTATTGCTACAATGCCATCTGCAGGTCGTTGATCAATGCTTACAACTACATTCGTACCAATGCTGTTGACTCCTTCTTGCTTCCAACTAGTAGAATCTTTTGAAACAAGTGTGCTTTCTTTTAAAGTATCCGTACTGAATAATCCTACACTAGTACCAACATAATATTTCCTTTTGCCTTCTGTAGTTTTTGCAATGGCTACACAGCGTAAACTAGGGGAATAGCCACTCCAATTGCTAGAAGCGGATCTTAAATTTCCTTTGCAATGCCTAAAGGTATCGCCAGCTGTAGTACTATAAAATAGCGAACTGGTGGTGTAGTTACTATAGCATACTAATACTTTTTTATTGTCCTCTGGGTCAATGGCGATTCCACTGCAATAGCCTGTCATAAAAGTTTTACTAATTTTCACCATAGTGGGGTTACCAGTATTAGCATTGTCAATTCTATAAACATCCTTATTACTTGTACCTATGTATACTGTATTAGCAGGAGATTTACTTACTGCAATAGCTGTAATTTGTGCAGGATATTGCCCTGTAGAACCAGAATTAGAAGCAGTAATTGTATCTGATAATTTTGTCCACCCAGTAGAGATACTATCCCAATTACCAGTGAAAGGCAGGGTAGATAATTGATTTTGTCTCCACAAACTTTTACCAGCTGGCAAGTACAATATATTATTGTCATTGGGGTCTACCACAAATGGATTGATAAATAAATAATCGTCTTTTGTTGGTCCAATAGGGTCTATTCTACCATATGAAATTACACTACCTGTATTATCTAAATTAAATTTTACAACTTTTCCTTCTTGTATGCTCATTACATAAAAATCTCTATTAGGCGCTATATAGTTATATGCTCCATCTCCATTAAATGGTATTTTCCAAATATTCTGCGCATTGGTATAGTCTGTAGTGATAAAATTTCCATTATCCTGAAAACCAGCCAACAGCCATTTACTACCTACCGTGGGGTCTAGTGTAACAGTATAAACCTGCGATGTTAAATAACCATTGTTCAATGTAATCCAAACCATAGTATTGGGAGAATTTCCATCCATCGTCATACGCACACCACCATCGCTAGCGCTTAATAATTTATTAGGGTTGCTTGGGTAAAACAATAAATCATGATTATCTGGATGATGATTATCCCAAATTTCGAAATGTGGCAATGTTGTTCCTAGCTTGTAGCCGCCAATCTGTGTAAAATTGTTTGCAGTAGCAAAAGCATCTGTACTTCTAAATATATTAGTTCCTCCTATAAATACATTTCCAGTGCCTGGTTGCACTTTTACAAACATATCATAACCTCCTTGGCAATTTAATTTATCGAATGGGCCTGAGCTAATGTTTGCATTGTTTGGTAGATTAGGCGATAAATTATCCCAATTACCTCCAGCACCAGAGCCATCACCACTTATATAGGTATATTTCATTAATGTTATCCACTCATTGGTGCCCTTGTAATTACTAGTGGTTGTGCTATAAATATTTGTACTATCTGGTATGTAACTAAAGAAAAATACTTCTTGCGGATTATTAGGATTGATACCTAGCACCGTTCTATCATGCACATTAAAATTAATGGGGGTAATATCTGCCCATGTCAACCCTTTATCTGCACTTCTAAAAAATCCTTTACCAGTTCCGTCACTGCTTACTGTTGCATATATAATTCCTGTACTATCAATAGCCAAATCTGTATAATAAGCATCAGTGCCGCCAAAGCCACCACGGCAAACAGTCCAAGTATTTCCACCATTATTGCTACGATAAATACAACCATAATTTGCTACAAATAAATAGTCGCTATCTACAGATGGATGTGTAGCAATGCGCCAAGAAACTTGGAATGGAGTAGTAAATGAGTTTGGATTACCACCACTAGTGGTAGGCATTGGTTGCCAAGATTTACCACTATCTATACTTTTAAATAATCCATCTCCAAAAAAATATGCTGCACCACCACTAGCGCTATTACCACTTCCTTCGCCAGTGCATGCATACCAAATATTTTCTTTACCAATACGTTTATCTTGGCACAAACTAGTAACTCCCAAATATCCTGCAACATCACTTACTTGAGTCCAGGCCAATCCGCCATTGGTAGTACGCCAGATTCCTCCGCTTACACTACCTGCGATAATGATATTTTCATTTGTTTTATCAAAGGCAATAGCTCTTGTTCTACCACCAACATTCCAAGGACCAACTGCATGCCAATCTTCACTTCTTGTTTTTTTCTGAAATGGCGCTAGGTATTGGTTGTAAAAATCCAATTCTTGCTTGCGTATATTGTTTGGCACTTTTCCAGTAGATGGATCTGCTAGCATTAGTTGTTCCTGCAACTCTCTTAATTCATCGTAGTCAGTTGCTTCACTCAAAGAGAATTTACCTTTATGTGTGGCAATTTTTGTTTGTTTAAAAAGCAATAAACTTGATGCAACAAAAGCAAAAAATAAAATAAAACTGCGTATCATTTATTATAAATAGTATTTAGATGGGCTGGGTGATAAAAAATTAAACACGAATTTAAGGTATTTTATGAATAGAATTTCGTGTAAATATTTTATATCTATATTTTTCTAACCACAAGAGCGCACTATTATTTAGAAATGCAGGGCTTTTTTACTATTTCTATTCCTTAAAAAATTGAGCTACTTTGCACCATTAGTATACTGTATTATGCATTGTATTTGAATTATTGTAATTTTAATAGTGTTAGGAATATTATTATCCTTATAAAGCATGTTTTTAAGGCTGCCAATAGCAACTCCACCAAAGAACAGTGAATCAATATTTGTATTCAAACCTATTTTTCCAACATTTTTAATGCCATTTTAGACTAGTATAGTACCCCTATTTATTATTGCAATTTTAGCTGCGTTTCGTAAAAATAGATTGCAAAATAATAGAGAGATGCTATTAGCACTGTTTAAACTCTTATTAGTATCACAACTGCTAAATGTGCTCACGCATAAACCTGAGATTGCTGCTACAGAAAATAATTTCTTGTTTGCCTTTATCTTAAATCTGTATCACTATTCCAGGACTAGATACTTTCTAAATTACATGATAATGTAAACAAAATCAACTATAATTCTGCAAAAAGTTGTACAGTAAAATTGCGCATAGGTGCTATTAATGCAGGCCTAACATAATACTCTATATTCAATACATTTTTTACTACCATAGCTACTTTTATTTGTGTGTTTAATTGATAACTCAATCTGATATCACTCAGCCAAACCCAGTTGTTATAGTTTTGTCTGTATTTTTTAATTGTTGTTGGAATTCCATTACCGAAAGAGCCATTTGGACTTGTGCCATAATCGAATATTGTTCCAAATGGGTTTTGAGAAGGCTTTGTGTTTTCAAACACCTCATCAATGTTTACCATAGGCGAGTTGATGGTATTGATGCTAGCCAAGCCGAATCCTTTGTAAGTGCCATCCCATGTGGCTTTCATTGTATGTGCATATCTGTATTTTAAAAAATTTCTATCTGTACTATAGTTTGCCATGATAGCACTATCTGGATTAATTTGCTTTGGATTTAAATATGTGTAACCAAGTACAAAATTATGTGTAATTTTTCCCGCCAATTGCGCATAGATAGATACATCTATGCCTTGCATTTTGGTATTGCCAATGTTTCTGCTTTGGAATCCTAGAAATGGTATAATATTAGAAACAGGTGTGTCTGGAAGGTTTGCTCCAAAATTAAACTCCATCATATTTTTATACTGCATCTCAAACACTGCCACATCTGCAAAGCCAACTAATTTGCCTATTGCAAAACCTTGTTTCATGCCAATTTCTGTGCTCCAGCCAAACTCGCTTTGCAATTTGGTATTTGGAAAAACGCTAGCAGCACCAAAATCTGTATTTACAAATCTTTCTGCTATGGTTGGGTAGCGGTAGCCTTGCCCCCAACTAGCACGAATATTTGTACCGCGAGTAGGCTCATAATTCAACCCAGCACGATACACCATTCTGCTTTCTACTTTGTAGGTATCTACAGCATTGGTTTCGTTCCTAGCCCCTGCTACCAACCATATTTTACCTAGTTTTTTTTCGAGTTGAATGTACTGTGCTATGTTATAGCCCTTATGCGCACCATATAATTCTCCAGTTACCTTAGTTCTTGTACCTACTATTCCTGCAATAAAGTTTGCATTCTTAAAAATACCTGTGGAATCATTCCATTTTTTTACTGCTTGATATTCGCTATAAAAAGTTTTACCAGTAGATGTTTGTTGTTTTTCTGGAATAAGGTTTTGGGTAAACAAATATCTATTTCGTAAATTATGCTGCCATCCTTTACTAGAAGTATACTGAATAATTGGGTCAACATTAGCTCTTGTTCCTTGGTTTTTATTTAAGGTAGTAGTAGAGTCTGCAGTACCGCCATATGGCAGTAATAAATTTGTTAGGCTAGTGTCTGCTTGATGCAAGAAGAATGTACTAGACTTACCCAATTGCACATTACTATTTAAAGAGAGTATTAATCCATTGATGCTTTTTACTTTATGGCGAATATTGGCATTGCCCCTTATTCGGCGGGTAGCATCGCCTTGCAAGTAGGAATCTTCTGCAAACCAAGCACTTCCTAATACAATGTCTGTATTACCAATTTTGCGAGAATGGCTCGCATAGCCACCCATAAAACTAGGCTGTTTTTTGCCCCACCAAATCATTTCTTTGCGGTTTGGATTGCCAAACATACCATTATACAATTGAATTTTAGTAATTGGTTTGCTGCGCGCATAGGCAGTTCTAAAATTTACAACACCATTCAATGCACTGCTACCATATAATGTACTAGCAGCACCTTTTAATACTTCTATTTGTTCGCAATTTTCTATCGGTAAAAAATCCCATTTGGCATCTTGCGCATCGGCAGTAAGCATTGGCATATCATCTACCATTACCATTACTCTGCTACCTGCGCCATAACTCCATCCTGCACCACCGCGTATATTAATTTGATTGTCTACCACAGTTACACCAGGCACTTTATTTAATGCATCATCTACTCTGTTGATAGCAGCACTGTTTATAAACTCAGGTTTAATCACTTCAATACTTACAATTTCTTCTGCAGCACGTTTTTTGAATCTGCTTCCACTAACTGTTATTGTATTTATTTCTTTTTTTGCAGAAACTAATTGGAAATTTTGCAGTTGCGGTTCGGTTTTATTGGCAACAGATATTGTTGCAGATAAGATTTGATAACCTTTAGCTTGAATAGTTAATTGGTAAGTACCTGCTGCAAGAACTAATTGATATTGCCCATCTGCATTGGTTTTGGTGATTGTTCCGTTGATTTCTAATTTGGCATCTGCAATAGATTCCCCACTAAAATTGGTGATTGTTCCGTTGATAGATTGTGCATTTACATCGCATACTAGTAGTAAAATACCTAGCAAGGAAAATAATATTTTGTACATCATTGCCTAAAAATAGTTAGAAAACATTACTTTTATGTCCAAATATCAAAAAATGAAAAAAATATTTTTACTATTAAGCATTATTTGCTTTACACAACTAGCTATGGCACAATGTGTGCCAGGTACAAAAACAGCTCCAGGAAAAGGGTATATTATTCCGGATAGTGCAACAGGTATGGTGCATGCATGCGCAGGATTACCATATGATGAAACATTTTACATAAAAGCATTTAAAGATACTACCATTATAGTAATTACTGGTACTACAGACTCTATCATTATTAATGTAGACCCTATTACCATAGGCTTGCCTAGCTATTTAAACGTAACAACTAAACCTGCAACATTGCCCGCTAATGCAATACATAATTTCCCACATATTTCTATAAAAGGAGATTCTTTGGCATGTATTCGTATTCAAGGAACAGTGCCTACAGGAACAGCTGCTGCAACTACTTCATTAAATATTCCATTTGAGGCATATTTGCAACTATCAATTGGAGGATTCCCTACTGGAGATACGTCTTTGGCTGCTAGTTATTCTAGCTACAAATACATTATAGATGCCCCAGGAACTGGCGTTTGCGCTGTAAATATTAATCAAATCAATCGTAATTTAAGTGCTGTACAAGTAGTGCCAAATCCTGCACAAGAATTGATTTATGTAAATATGGTAGCTAATCAATCAGAGGATGTTACTGTAAGCATTACAAATGCAATTGGTCAAACTATTGCCAACAAACAAACACTATTAAACAAAGGAAGCAATTTTATTCCTTTCGACCTTAGTAGCTATACTTCTGGTATGTATATGTACACTATCCGCAACAAACAAAATGCAGTAGTAAGTGGTAAATTTGTAAAAAAATAAACGTATAAAAAATAATTGAAATTAAAGCTCAGATAATCTCTGGGCTTTTTTTATGCCCATTCAATTTTGTGTATAAAATATTCTACAGGAAAACCAATGGGTATTGTAGAATAGCATCTGAAATGATTATATTTGCGGTTCTTAAAAATTACAACAAACAATAAATTGAAATAATTATGAAATTCATCGTAAGTAGTGGCTTGCTTTTAAAAAATTTACAAAGTGTTAGTGGTATCATCAGCACCAATCCAGCTATGCCTGTAGTTGAAAATTTTAAATTTGATATCAATAAAGATAAATTAAAAATTACTGCCACCGACCTAGAAACTACTATGAGTGTAGTGGTAGATGTGCAGTGCAAAGAAAGCGCAGCCATTTGTGTAGAAGCAAAAATGTTGATGGATTTCTTGAAAAACCTTGGTGAGCAACCTTTGACTTTTGATGTAAACCTACAAGACTATAAAGTAGACTTTACTAGCGACGAAGGGCACTATAGCATTCCTGGCGAAAACGCAGAACAATTCCCTAAAGAACCTGTAGCAGAAAATGCAACAGAATTTACCATGCTTAGCAGCCGCTTGGTTACTGCAATTAGCAATACCGTATTTGCTGTAAGTACAGATGAGTTGCGCCCTGCAATGACTGGTGTGTATTTTGAAATGAATAAAACACACATCACTTTTGTAGCTACAGATGCACACCGCTTAGTACGCTATATGCTTACAGATGTAAAATGCCCAGAAGAGAGTAGCTTGATAGTACCTAAAAAACCATTGAGCCAATTGAAAGGAGTATTAAGTAATGATGATACACAAGTAACTATTGCTTACAACCACTCTCATTTATTTGTAAACAATGGTAAAATAAATTTATGTTGTAGATTGATAGATGCAAAATTCCCGGATTACAAAATGGTAATACCGAGTAATAATCCGTATTTGCTTACTGTAAACCGCGCCGAATTTTTAAGTGCATTGCGTCGTGTGAGTGTATTTGCTAATAAAACTACCAATCAGTTAGTACTAAAAATAAGTGGTAGCGAGTTGCGTTTATTTGCACAAGATGTAGACTTTGCACACGAAGGTAAGGAGCGCATGGCTTGCCAATACCAAGGAGAAGATATGGACATTGCCTTTAATGCTAAATTATTCTTAGAATTAATTAATGTACTAACTTGGGAAGAAATAAGCATAGAGCTTAGTACACCTAGCCGCGCAGGTATCATTAAAACTACAGAGCCTATAGAAGGCGAAGATATTTTGATGTTGATTATGCCTTTGATGATTAATAGTTAGTATTGAGTAGCAAGAATCAAGTATTAAGATTAAAGATAGAAAGAAGTCCTGAGTTATTAACTCGGGATTTTTTATATCGGCATTAACCATTGTAATTAAAAAATAGTATTGGACTATTTTTTAATTACAATTGGTATAACTTTACCGCTATGAATGCCATCATCACAGGAGCCTCTAAAGGAATAGGAAAAGCAATTGCAGAAAAGTTAGTTCGAGAAAATGTAAACATTGCTTTTTGTAGTCGCAATCAAAAAGATATTTGGAATACAGCCAAAGAGCTGCACGACATCAACAAAGTAAAAATTTATCATCAAACCGCAGACTTGACCAAAAAAGCTGAATGCGATTTATTTATAAAAAATGCTATTGCAGAATTAGGCAATATAGATTTACTCATTAATAATACAGGCACTTATACTCCTGGTGAAATTTATAGCGAAGCAGATGGTGCATTAGAGCACTTAATGAGCACCAATTTGTACAGTGCTTATCATATAACGCGAGCTTGCTTGCCTAATATGCTACAGCGACAACAAGGACATATTTTTAATATTTGTAGTATAGCAGGTATACAGCCTTATGCAAATGGCGGCAGCTATAGCATTAGCAAATATGCAATGGTAGGCTTTAGTAAAAACTTGCGCGAAGAGCTAAAACCAAAAGGCATAAAAGTAACAACTGTAAACCCTGGCGCCACCATGAGTGACAGTTGGAGCGGCTCGGATATAGACCCAAAAAGAATTATGGAAGCCAAAGATATTGCAGATGCTATTTGGGCTATTTACAATCTGGCTAGCCAAACAGTAGTAGAAGAAATTGTAATGAGGCCGCAGTTGGGGGATTTGTAGAAGAAAGAATTACCTCAAACAAAAATGCCCTTGAAAACTCAAGAGCATTTTTAAATATTATATTTTAAAAAATTATTCTGCCTCTGCCAATACCTCTTTTACTTCTGGTATCATTCTTTTCATCATGCCTTCTATGCCGGCTTTTAAAGTAACCATGCTGCTTGGGCAACCACTACAGCTTCCTTGCATCATTAGTTTTACAATACCATCGTTGTAGCTTCTAAACTGTATTGCACCGCCATCCATTTCTACAGATGGTTTTACATAGTTTTCTAATAATTCTTTAATGCGTTTTACCACATCTTCGTCGCCTTCATTAATTACATTGCTACTTGGCTGAATTACTACTTCATCTTCATTAATTACCACCTTACCTTCTTCTAAATATTCTTTTAAAAATTGGCGCAGTTCTGGTATGGCATCTTCCCACGCGGTATCTGCCGTTTTGGTAACGGTTACAAAGTTGCTAGCTATAAACACTCCTTTTACAAATGGAAAGCCAAATAACTCTTGTGCCAATGGGCTAGGCTTTGCTTCTTCTTCTGTGGCAAAATCTATACTCTTGCCAGGATACATTAGTTTGTTGGCTACAAACTTCATGGTTTCTGGGTTTGGCGTCATTTCGCTATAAATACTTACTATCGGATTTCCGGTTTTTACAACACTCATTATTCTATAAAAATTAAGAACACAAAATTACAGTTTTACTCCATACAAAAAATAGATATTTGTAAGGTTTAACAGTTGGAAACAATTAGAAGGAATATTATCGTAATGCAAAACCACATACTTTAACCCCTACAATGCCTTATATTTGCATATTAAGCAATAACAATATAAATATACAGAATGGAATATAATACCGAGAGAGACCAAATAGTCATTAGCGAATATGGCAGGTGCGTGCAAGAAATGATTAATTATTTACTTACCATAGAAGACACTGCAAAGCGTCAGAAAAATGCAGAAGCAGTGGTAGAAACAATGGCCATTTTAAATAGCCAACACAAAGGCGTAGAAGATTACAAACAAAAATTTTGGGACCATTTGTACGAAATTACAGATTGGAAGCTAGATATAGAAAGCCCTTATGGCATACCAGACAGAGCAGAACGCGAAGCTAAGCCAGACCCGCTTGGCTACCCAAGCAATAAAATTCGTTGGAATCATTTGGGTAAAAATGTAGAGCAATTGTTTGAAAAAGCAAAAGCAGAAACCGATGCCGATAAGAAAAAAGGATATGCACAAGCCTTGGGCAACTACATGAAGATTGCTTACAAAAACTACCACGAAGAAAACGTAACCGACGAGCAGATAAAAGACGAAATTGCGAATATGAGTAAAGGCGATTTGCAATACAATAATGCAAACGAGTTCAGGAAATATGTAGATGGCACATTAAGCGAAAGCGAAAGTGTTACTGGCATTCGCAATCATAAAATGAACAAAAACTACGAAGTAGCTACAGGCCGCCAAGGCATGAACAGAGGCAATTTCCGCAACAACAATAATAGTAGCGGCAATAAATACGGCAACAAAAATTTTAAATACAAAAAATAAGTACATTGAATAGCTTTGAGATACGCGGAGGTACGCCACTAATAGGCAGTGTAAAACCACAAGGAGCAAAAAACGAAGCCTTGCAAGTAATAAGTGCAGTGCTATTAACGCCAGAACCTGTTACTATCAATAATATTCCAGATATTTTGGATGTAAATGCATTGATAGATTTAATAGCAGATATGGGTGTAATGGTCAATCGTACTTCGCGCAGCTCGGCTACATTCCAAGCCAAAGATGTAAACCTAGAGTATTTAATAAGTGCCGATTTTAAAAAGAAAAGTGGCAAATTGCGCGGCAGCGTAATGCTTGCAGGGCCTTTATTGGCGCGCTTTGGCAAGGCTTATATTCCACAACCTGGTGGCGATAAAATTGGTCGCCGCAGATTGGATACCCATATCTTGGGTTTCGAAAAACTAGGTGCCAAATATATTTACAACGAGAATGATCATTTTTTTACCATTACTGCAGACAAGTTAGAAGGCACTTACCTATTAATGGATGAACCTAGCGTAACTGGCACAGCCAATGTATTGATGAGTGCAGTAACGGCGCACGGCAAAACGCGTATTTACAATGCTGCCTGCGAACCATATATACAGCAGCTATGCAGAATGCTAAACAGAATGGGTGCCAAAATTAGTGGCGTTGGTAGCAATTTGCTTACAGTACAAGGTGTAGATAGAAGCGCTATGATAGGCTGCGACCATACCATACTTGCCGATATGATTGAGGTAGGTAGCTTTATAGGTATGGCTGCTATGACTGGTGGTGATATTACTATTAAAAAATGCAATATCAAACACCTTGGGCCTATACCAGATGTGTTTCAGAAATTAGGTATAGAATTACAGTTTGATAAAGACAATATTCGCGTGCCAGCACAAAAGCATTATGCTATTAAAAAATTTATAGACGGCAGCATTCTTACACTTAGCGACCATCCTTGGCCTGGCTTTACACCAGATTTAATTTCTATAGCTTTAGTAGTGGCTACACAAGCCAAAGGCACGGTGCTTATTCATCAAAAGATGTTTGAAAGCCGTTTGTTTTTTACAGATAAACTAATAGATATGGGTGCGCAAATAGTGCTGTGCGACCCACACAGAGCAGTAGTAGTAGGCCATGATAAGCAAGTGCAACTGCGTGGCAATACCATGGTAAGCCCAGATATTCGTGCTGGATTGGCTTTGCTAATAGCTGCATTAAGTGCCGAAGGAAAATCTACTATCCAAAATATAGAACAGATAGATAGAGGCTACCAATACATAGATGAAAGACTGAGAAAATTAGGTGCTGATATCAAAAGAGTATAATTCTGCATTTCGTATTATTCTAAGCATAGCCATTACCTAGATATTATAATTATTCTTATCTTTAATGCATCTACTTTTGGTTTAAAAAGTATAAAGCATTTTTTATGAAAATAATTTCGCAAAACACTTTGAGGATTTTCTTCATTGCACTACTAATTATTTCTTTCCAAAAAACCAATGCACAGCTACCCAATTGCGCTGGCTCTGATAGCAATAAAATATTTATACAAGCCGGTGCAGATATCTACCGCTTTGATCCAACCCTACCTGTTACGGCTACCAATCCAAGTTTGTTTGCTGCTACAGGCACAGTTGGCGGTGGATTAACTATTAGTTACAACTTAAATGGTGGTGTTGCAAGCCCTACATTTTATACTGCTATTTCAGGCAATTATAATTATTGGAATGGTGCAGCTTGGGTTAATACTGGGCATACAGCAGGTACTGTAAACCATGGTGGTGGCGTAAATTTTATTTATGGATATGTAGGAGGCTCTAATGACATTTTTAAATATAACGGCTTGGCAAATGCAGTAAATATAGGAACTATAATTGGCGCTGGCCCTTACGATTTAGTAACAGATGCCACAGATAATTTTTATTTTTTTGATGCTAATAATATGGGTGCTGGTAGAGTAAGAAAGTATAGTCCAACAGCTGTATTGTTGGATAGTATTTTAGTTGCTGGCAATCCATCTAGTGGTGCAGGTGGTGGATTTTCTATTGTGGGTAATACTATGATGGCATCGTTTACTGGTGGAGATATTTGGTTGGGTACCATAAGTGCAGGTGCTGTAACCATCGCTAATATGGGCACAGCGCCATTTACAATTTCAGATGTAGCGCAATGCCCAGCTACCGTAGCACCACAAAATCCGCAAGCTATAATTGCAGCACCCGATACAACTTGCGGTGCATTATGCATTACCCCTACTGATGCAAGTATAGGCAATATTGCTACTTGGCAATGGAGTTTCCCTGGAGCTACACCAACTAACTCGGTTTTACAAAACCCTGGACAAATTTGTTATGCAACAGGAGGCGCAAAAAATATATCTTTGATAGTAATAGATAGCATTGGTAATGCTGATACTACTACAAAAACAATTTTAGTATCTGCTGCTAAAACAATTGTTTCCACTCCTGATAAAATTACTTGTGTTCCAGGAGATACCTCTAAATTGACAGCTACAGGTTCTTTCCAATACTCTTGGTCTCCAAATGTTGCATTGAGTTGCAACAACTGCAGCAACCCAATGGCTACACCATACACATCTACACAATACATTGCTACTGGTACAGATAATATTGGCTGCAAAACCAAAGACACTGTAAAAATTACTATCCTGCCTATGCAAGCTAGTATACTTATAGCTGATGATTCGATTTGCATTACCGAAAAACTAAATGCTACAAGCACTGCTAGTGGGTCTGGAATTAATTGGCAGTGGAATTTAGGAGACGGTACTACGGTAAATAATAATGTAACTATTAGTAACTATCAATACGCTAACGCTAATAGTTATTTGTTGCAGTTAATAGTTTGGGATACACTCGGCTGCAGAGATACTGCCACTGAAATTATTTTTATAGATGCATTAGGCTATGCCAACTTTACGATAGATGATAGTTTGTTATGCATTGGCGAGCCATTAATTATTAGAGATAGTATTAGTGCGAAAGCTGTATCTTTTCAATACAACTACACACCAGATTTATTTGTATTAAATAATGTACACAATCCTATACATTCTTTTGATATTATAACCACATCACTATTGCCAGTAATCTTAACCGTAGATTTTGAGCAATGCCCAGATATTGTTGTTGCTAAAAATATAAAAATATCTCCTTTCCCAGCAGTGGATTTAGGCGCAGATACAAATATTTGTCCAGGTGTAACAGCAGCTATTACACTATCTAACAAAGCAAATGCAAGTGGTGCCAAGCTATGGAGTACTGGAGAAACAGTGCAAATGATTAATGTAACAGAACCAAACACGTATTGGCTAACTGTAACAGATAATGATTGCAGTGCAAGTGATACAGCAAATATTAATAGAGATTGTTACATCAATATTCCAAATAGCTTTACGCCAAACAATGATGGCTTGAACGATTACTTTATGCCAATGGATTTGTTGAGTTCTGGAGCTACTGCATACACGATGAATATTTTTAATAGATGGGGCGAGATAGTATTTAGCACAGCCAGTTTAACTAGTAATGGGTGGGATGGAAAATTTGGCGGAAAACCTCAGCCAATTGGTACTTATGTTTATCAAATAGATGTAGTATTTAAAAATACAAGTCGTAAAAACTTCCATGGCAATGTTACATTGTTGCGTTAGATTTGTTTTCCATTTCTAGGTTCATTAATCGAGTTTGTTTTTCATCACTAGTCAATTCTTTTAGAGCATCTTTGGCTATCCATGTAGCAGCTTTATTATTTTGTACTAATAGTTGCTCGCACAATGCAATTGCTTTATCATTCAATTGCAAATTTCGTTTGCCTATTTGCCGCACTGCCCAATTGATTGCTTTTTTTACAAAGTTTCTATCATCGTAGCTTTGCTCTATAATCATAGGATAAAATTCTTCAAAAAAATCATTGTCTACTTTTTTCCAATGTACTGCCCCAACAGCAATCATTGCAAAAGCAAAACGCTTTACATATTCTTGTGGAGCATTATAATACTGTTTTATTTTTTCTTTTATAAAAGGAAGTTTGTATAATAAGTTGCAGCAGCATTGGTCGCAAATATCCCATGCATTAAAATCGTGAATCCACTCATCTGCCTCTTTTGGAGTAAATAATTTTTCATCGGCTAGCATGCCTGCCAATATTCTACACTCATGTATATTGGTATCCCAAAGGGCTAATGCCAATTGATGTTGTTTACCAATTTTTTTTGCCAATGCTCTAATATCTGGCATAGAAACACCTAATAGGCTATCTACTTGTACACCAAAATATTTTGCTTTTGCTTGTCTATCTGTTGTAGCTAATTGCTGTAACTCTTGTATAACTTTTACTGTTGTGTACATACAATTTTATCTTATGGTTTTGCGCCTACATAAGCCACTACAGCAAGTTTTGTCATATCTTGGTTTACCGCAAGTCTATAAAAACTAGGAATGCCTAATTGTTTGATATCGGCAATTTCTATCCATTTTTTTTCGGCAATGCCTTTTGTTTTTTTTGTAGTATACGCAAATAATTTTCCATCTTTCCCCATCCATATTGAACCATCATAGGTAATGCAAAAATCTTCTTGTCCTGCAATTGTTTCGCACACTGTTACATCTTCTACTTTTAATTTTCCTTTGCGTGGTCTGATGTTTTCTTTGGCCATTATTTTTATTTTATAATGCTCAGAATCCGATTTATCTACATAATACAATTTGCTACCATGCACCTGAAATGTTCTGCCAATAGCAGTAGTCAATGTATCTGCTTTTAAAGTAAGCACATTATACTTTGTAAGTGTAAATGGCTCAGGCAATGTAAGCCCAATAATTTCTGCACCATTTAGCCATGTATAATAGCCAAGGCTAGTTACACCTGGCAACAATAAGTGACCTCTTTTACCACTATTTGGATAAGCGTAAAAGTGTTGTGTTACTGTATCTTTTTCTACTCTTACACAAGTTATCTCATCTTCTAAAAGGCTTTGTCTTGGACTGTATTCTGCTTCGTCTGTTTTGGTGATGCGCTTATTTTTTTTGCGCTTCATATCGTATTTATAAATATCTGTATTGCCATCGCCATTGTTAGATGCATATAAAATACTTCTATCATCATCTACAAAAAATGGTTGATTATTATAACCTTTATCTTTAGAAATTAATAAAGGCCTGCCAAATACTAATTTTGTTCTGCCTTCTCGGCTAATATCTATTGTATAAATTCTCGTTTCTGGCAATTGAGCAATGGCAGTAACAGAAAATAGGCTGCAATACAAAAAAAGTAATTTTTTCATATCACAAAAATAAGTAATCGATAGCAGAATTTATTGTAATAAAAAACTAAAATTTATTCTGCCATACCAGCATCTTTCCAACTTTGTAGTAAGGCAATTTCTGCTTTTGTAAGTGCTGGTTGTTTGCTTTCCAAAGGCATATATTTAGGATTTTCTGCAGGTAATCCTACTCTGTAAATAATTCCTTTTATTTCTCTTTTTACAGCCGCTATATTATCAAAAGACCCATCTGCATTGTCTTTAGCAATATGACAAGGAGAACACTTGGCAACTAATATTGGCATTACTTCTTTTTTGAAAGAAACAGCTGTTAAAGGTTTTACATCTGCTGTTTTAACTTCTGTGTTGATTTTTATGGTGGTTGTAGTTTTTGAGGTAGATTTTTTACTGCCACAATTTTGTAATGCAAGCATTAAACCAGTGCATACAAACAATAAAGTAATTTTATTCAACATAATAAATATTTTAGATATTCAAATATACTACTATCTTGTGCTAATAATAGTGAATGGCATTCTAATTATTTCTTTGTAAAAAATTCTTTCTCTGCTGTAAGATTAAAGAAGGGATAATTTTTTTCTAACAAAACACATTTATCTAAATAAGTTTGTAAAAATTGTTGATGAGCATTGCTTGCTGGGTTTTGTGTTTTATGATGGATGGCTAGTTTTATTTTATATATTTCTTCCATTCGTTCGTAACACTTTTCGTCTATAGCTATTTCTTTAAATCTTTCCCAAACATATTCTGTAGCACTGTAATTAGGGTGTGCAAAGTCGATATCAAAAAATCGATAGTCGCGCAATTCGTCTATAACAATTTCGTAGCTAGGAAAATAGTAGCAATGGTCATTGGCATTTACCAATTGATGCACTGCTTCTATCAAACGCGATTTGCTTCTATTATTATCTATTACTCCATCTCGCAAGTGGCGTACCGGACTGATTGTAAATATGATTTGCAATGCTGGATTAAATTCTTTAAGCATAGCAATGCTACTTTGCATTTGTGCGATAATAAAATTTGTATCTAATAACTCTTTAGTAAACCATTGTGCAGGTGCTCTGTGGTTGTTGCTTACATGCATATCTAAATCGTTGTGCCGATATGCAAATGCAGAACCAAGTGTAATCACTAACCAATTACTACTTTTAAAAAATGCATTTGCCTCCGCTATACTTGCATTCATTTTTTGTAAAGCATCTTCTGGTGTAACGCCACTAAATCTGCTGTGATGTAACCAACTATGCCACATTTCATTTAAATAAAATAAATGATCTTGCGTATACACTTGTTTGCGAACAACATCTCTAATGCAAGTATGCACACTAACTGGGTTAAATAATATGCCATGCGGGTTTTGTAAAGTTTGCCATTTTCTATCTTCTAACCGCTTAGCCATATTTTCTGTAAAGCAACTACCTATCAGTGTTATTTTATCTGGATAGGCAATTTGCTTGGCTTGCTTTGCTATAGGAAAAGATATTTGGAACTGCATTGTTTATATTTATAAAATACAAATTAAACAATTAAAACTGACTTACAGTAAAGAGATTTCTTACGCAATTACTTTAGCGACAACTTTCTTTTTATTCAGCCACCACACCGCCAAAATGCCAAGCACACCACCCACTATTGTATACCAACTTATTATTTCTCCAAAAATTATCCAACTACTAATAGCTGCTGCGAATGGCACAATATAAATAAAACTACTAGTGCGCGCTGAGCCTAACTGGGTTGTTGCAAAGAAAAATATAGTGGTAGCAATGCCTGTATTAATTACTGCATTAAAAATCAAATTGCCATAAAATTTCCAATTGCCTTGTTGTAGCATTACCATTATTTTTTGCGGATTAGCAAATAATAATAAAATGCCTGCGCAAATTACATACATCCACCAAGTGTATGCCAATGCAGAACCATAGCGCTGCGCTATTGCTGTAATGCGACTCAATAATGCCCACACAATGCAACTACATAAAAAAAACAAATTACCCGATTTTAAAATATTGCTAGCATTGTTCCAAATATGCAATAAAAAAGTAGCAGCTATTAAACCTAGCAATAAACCCATTGTTTCGTAAGTGGTTGGTTTGCGCTTACTTACAATTAATGCTATGATGTAACTAACGATTGGTGTAAGTGTAGTAACCAAAACTCCTCCTGCACCTGGCATTCCTTTTTGTATGCCTCCAAAAAATAATAAACTATAACCTGCCATTAATGTAGCTCCTAAAAACAAAAGTGGCAATCCTTTTTTATCTATGGTAAAAGGCACTTTAATTAATTTTAATAAAATAAAAATGCCAATAGCCGTAAATAAAAATCTTGTAAATGCAATGTCTATCACACCACCAAACTGCGTTAAATATTTTGCACTTGGCCATGCTACTCCCCACACGATCATACTACAAACTAAGGCAGGAAATAAAATTTCTTTTTTAGATAAAGACATGAGACAAAAGTAATTTAGTAATTCTTCAAAACGTAAAAACAATAGTTTTATTTGAAAAATCAACATAAGGCACGAATGTTATATTTTTCAATCCCGACAATAAAAGTCAGGACTATTGTAGGGTAAATACCCAATGATTTGAAACCTACAATTCTATAGGTAAGTATATATAAGTTTCTATCAAAATCATTTCTACTACAAATCAAACTTCTTATCTTTACCTACCTAAAAATAATTAATTTGAAAAAAATATTCCTACTAGGCTGTTTATTATTTACAAAACAAATTTTTGCGCAAATAAGTGGTGAGCTACAAGCCAATTTAAATTTTTATGAAAACGATACTGCTATTGTAGTAAAAGGAAATCCTTTGTACGAAAACTATAAAAGTGGCGGTGAATCATGGTTGGCTTTGCGCTATAATGGCGAAAACGGATTTAATGCCAATGTGCGCATTGATGGTTTCCAAAATAGTAATATTTTAAATCCTAATAATGCATTTACAGCTGCAGGAATTGGCATGTTTAATGTAAGTAAAGAATGGGACAACCTCACCATTACCGCAGGGCACATTTACGACCAAATTGGTACAGGTATTATTTATAGAGCTTATGAAGACAGAGCTTTATTGATAGATAATGCATTATTTGGTTTGCAAGCTAAATATCATTTTAGTGATAAATTAAATGTGAAAGCTTTTACTGGGCAAGTGCGTAATTTATTTGAAAGATATAATCCTGTAATTAAGGGTATAAATTTTGAAGGCGATTTAGATTATAAAAAAGCACATTTTACTCCGGGTATTGGGGTGGTAAATCGCACTTTAGATAAAGGCAGTATGGACAAAGTGGTAAATACCGTAAATGGTTTGCCATTTGCTGATAGATTTATTCCAAAATATAATTATTACGCAGCTACAGTTTATAATACATTAAACATAGGCTCTATTAGTTGGTATGTAGAAGGAGCAATGAAAACAGAAGAAGCCATCAACAATGCACAAGGTTTATTGGTAAATAAAAATGGTACCGTATTATACACCAATGCAGGTTGGGCAAAAAACAAAATTGGCATCAATGCTAGCTTTAAGCGCACCGAAAATTTTGCATTGCGCACTAGCCCCAACGAAAGCGCATTGCGTGGCTTTACCAATTGGCAACCAATTATAGCAGTTATCAGACCACAACGTGTAATAGCTAGGTACACGCCTGCAAGCCAAGATTTAAGCGAGCAAAGCTATGCAGTAAGCACACAATACACACCAAACGATAATTATTCTATTAATGGCTCCTACACACACATCAATAATTTAGATGGTGTAAAATTGTACAGAGAAGTATTTATAGAAGGAGAAATTCGTAAGATAAAAAATACAATTATACATGCAGGTACGCAAATTTTAGATTACAACCAAGCAGTGTA
Source organism: uncultured bacterium (assembly GCA_903921675.1). Lineage (GTDB taxonomy): Bacteria > Bacteroidota > Bacteroidia > Chitinophagales > Chitinophagaceae > CAIXQW01. The sequence continues at coordinate 55,761 of CAIXQW010000256.1, forward strand.
TCAGCAAGATGGAACTACATTTAAGTCAGTTACTGGCTTTGCAGAAATTACCTATAAATTTTCTGAAAAGAAAAGTTTGAAAGCAGATTTGCAATATATGGATGGACACGGCGACTATGGTAGTTGGGCTTATGCATTGCTAGAATACGATATTGCACCTAAATGGGCATTTGCTGTAAGCGATATGTATAATATTAGTACCAATGCCAATTTTACCTTGCACAAAGGATTAGTAAATCATCATTACCCAAATGTGTTTGTAGCATACACCCACAATGCACACCGCTTTACAGCGCAATATGTAAAGCAAGTGGCAGGTATTAATTGTACTGGTGGTGTATGTAGATACGAACCTGCATTTAGCGGATTTAAAATAGGTATAACAAGTAGTTTTTAATTTAATAAAAAATAAGATACAATGAAAAAAATAATTTATGCATTAGCAATTGCTGCAAGTTTAGCATTAGCAAGTTGCGAAGAAAATATTCCAACTGGCTTAGTATTATCGCAACCCTTTGTAAGCCACGACTCTGAATATGTAACCACAATAATACCAACTGCACAAGCAAAGAATGTATTGATAGAAGAGTTTACGGGGGTTAGATGCTCAAACTGTCCCAACGGTGCAATAGTTTTAAAAAATATTCAAACTGCAAATGCTCCAAGAGTTTTAGTAGCAAAGGCACATGTAGGTAACTATGGAATCCCAATTAAAACTGATTTAGATTTGCGCAATCCAGATGCTACAACATTATCGTCTTCGTTAGGTATGCAAACACAGCCTTCAGCAGCTGTTGATAGACAATTAAATACCGGTACTGATTATACTTTTTCCATCAATCAAGTTAGTGGAAAGGTGATTTCTCAATTAGCTAAACCAACTCCTGTAAATATTAGTTTAGAAAAATTGGTAAATGCAACTCTAGATACCATTAACCTTGCTGCTACATTTATATTTACAGATACTACATCTAGAAAATTAGCATTCAATATATATCTTTTAGAAAACAAAGTAGTAACTCATCAGGATTCTTTTGACGTAGTAAGTTTATCTACGTTGGAAATAGAAGAATATGAACATGAAGAAGTATTAAGAAAATCCATTACTCCTTCTTTTGTAGGTACTTCTTTCCCCGATATTTTACAACCAAAAGGTAAAGTATATATTCGTGCTTTACAATTTCCAAAACCATCTAATGTGCTTAATTTAAGCAACTGCACATTATTGGTATTTGTACATGATAGAGATACAAAAGAAGCTATTCATTGTCAGCAGATACATTTGTAATGCACTACATATAATAATTCTAAAGCCAATCTGCATGTATCTGCAGATTGGCTTTTTTTTATAATTAATTCATAAACATTTATAAAACCTATTTCGCTAAGCAATAAATATTTAAATTTACGCATTGGCAGTAAGGCCTTACATTTTGATGAAAAAATACTTTTTATATATCGCTTCTATATTTGCTATTGGCAGCATTGCTTCTTGTGGCGATAGCACAACAAGCACCACCACAGAAACCGCTGCGCCTTCTTTGGTAAAAGCACCAGCCTTTAGTGCAGATAGTGCTTATGCAAATGTGCAAACCCAAGTATACTTTGGACCGCGTGTGCCTGGCTCTGCTTCACAAAAAAAATGCGCGGCTTGGATGGAGCAACAATTGAGAAAATATTGCGATAGTGTGTATGTACAAAATGTTACAGTTACACAACCCGTTACTTCTAAAACCTATCCTTGCATTAATGTAATTGGCGAAATTAATCCGCAAGCTGCAACAAGAGTATTATTACTTTGCCATTGGGATAGTCGTGGTTGGGCAGATGAAGATGCCAATCCAAAATTCCACAATACACCAATTGATGCTGCAGATGATGCTGGTAGTGGGGTTGGTGTATTGATAGAAGTAGCACGCGCCATAAAGTCCCAAAAATTAGATATTGGTGTAGATATATTATTTGCAGATGTAGAAGATTATGGAAAAAGCGAATGGGAGCAAGCCAGCTACCCTAGCACATATTGCTTAGGTACAAGGTATTGGGCACAAAACCCTCACAAGTATGGCTATCATGCCAACTTTGGTATGTGTCTAGACATGGTAGGTGCAAAAGGTGCAACATTTAAACTAGAGCAGCAAAGCAAAATGTTGGCTGGCGATTTTCAGAAAAAAGTTTGGACTACAGCTAGCCAACTTGGACATAGTTCTTACTTTCAGTTTGCAGATGGAGGCAGCATTACAGATGACCATATGGAAATTAATCAGTATGCAAGAATCCCTTGTATAGATATTATTAATACACAGCCTAATGGTGGCTTTGCACCGCATTGGCATACCATGAATGATAAAATGGATATTATAGATAAAGGCACATTACAAGCTGTAGGAGAAACTGTGCTTGCTGTGTTGTATAACTATTAAGATTTATACCACGAATAGTTAGAGGAGCATTTTTTAAGATTGTTATTTCTGTTTTACTATCTCCATAAACTCAGGATATACTCTGCCTAAAACTTTTTGTGTAGCAAACTCTTCATCTACTGCATTGCCACAATACATTTTACGAATGATGCCTTTTTTATCTACCAACATCTTGGTAGGATAGCCAGACTCTGCTTTTAACTTATCGCATTCTGCTCTGCTTAGTTGTACTATTCTATATTTGGCATCACTATTATTACGCATTTGGGCAATTACACTATCGTTTTCGTATGTAAAAACCACCACTTCTATTTTTGTACTATCTTTTAATTTTGCATACAATCTATTCATAGCTTTCATTTCGGCAATGCAGCCTGCGTAGCTAGCATTTGTAAAATTAATAAATACAAACTTACCTTTTAACTGTTCATTACTAAAAAGAGTATCTGCACTTTTGCCACTAAATGTGGCTAATGGTTTACCAATAAGTTTAGTTTCTCTACTATCATTTAATGCTTTTATTTTATTAATAATAGAATCGGCTGGTTTGTTAATCGTTTTGTTTTGACCAAATGCGTTGCTGATGCTAAACAATACGATACTTAATAAAATAATTTGTTTCATAAAAACTGAATATATTAATTCAAAGATAATTGGGAATTGTAAATAATGAAATGTGCTATCGATAATCTTTTGTTATAACAATCTTTCCGTTTTCATCAAACTGAAAAAAAGTTATAATGGGTAATGTTTTTGTTTGTTGTTTTTTGATACTAAAATATTGGTATATTCCTTTTAGCACATACATTTTATCGCCTACTTTTTCAATCACTGTATTAAAATTTTTCGTGTCGCTGCTTTTTTGCCAAATATCATTGTATCTAGTTTCTAGCTCTTCGCGGGTAGGATAACTGATATCCCAATACTGCTCCATGCTTGGTGAAAAATAAGAATAGATTGCATCAAAATTTTGCGATTCTTCTGCAGCTATTAGGTCATGAATATTTTGTATGTTTTGCCTATCAGCATCCGAGTAATTTTCTTCGGCATTATTCATTTGAAAAATAGAATCTGCTATTCGCTTTTCTTCGTTTGCCCTACGAATGTTATCTAAATTTGTAATGGCTTGCTCTGATTGTGGATCGGCAATACTTGGTGTGTTTGTAATTTCTGTAGGAGATGTGCTTGCATCTTCTGATAACTGAGCATTTCTATTAGATTGCATCCACCAAACGCCAAACCCAATCAAACCACCTATTAATAGCACACCCAACAAAATAGCAATTGTATTGCTAGATTTTTTTTGCGGCACATAAGGCCTGGCTTGTTGTGTTTGATGCGGCTGCACTTGATGCGGCGAGTATGAAGCAGGCTGTGCAACAGGTGGCGGAGGTGTTGGTATTGGCGACACGGTGGCTCTGATAGCAGCTTCATACATTTGCTCGTAATTATTGCTATCAACACTGTTTAAATTCCAACTTGCATACAAATTTTGTAATTGTAGTTGAATATCTTGATCGGATAATGCACTCCATTTTTGTAGCAACTCTTGTGGTGCATTGCTGCCATTGCGTTGCAAATACAAATAATTAATGTAGCCGCGAATATTTAATTTATTAATCATGCCTTATGAAAAAAATTTATAAATTTAAGTTTGAAATATCTGGTAATTTACTTTTAATCGTATCTATTAAATCTTCTAAAAAATTATGAGGAATAGCTGGTTGCTTAAAATACATCACTCTGTTTTGTGTGTCTAGCACGCTGTATAGATTCATACTTTTACCATTGCAATCATATATACCATACACCTTTTCTTTCGGAAAATATTTAAAAAATAAATCCCCAGTTAAACAATCAGCATCACTTTCTGGATTTTCTACTATTCCAATTTTCTTAGGTTTTGCAAAAGAATTTTCTGCAAGATCGCCAAAAAAACGATAATAATAACCATCTGAAAGTCTTGCTATTACTGCAAAGCGTGTATTAGTAATTATTTCTTGTTTCAAAATACTTGTCAATTTTTTGCGAACATCTTTGCTAGCGCTAGAGCAGGCATTCATGATATATTTGCCTTGCAAATTATCATCATAACCCAAACTGCCAATGATTACTTTTCTGAAACGCAGCTCTAACTGATTTGCTTCTTCTGCATGTAATTGTCCAAACACAGATTTGTATTGTTCAAACTCTTGCTTACTATCAGTTATAAAATTGGCATTTACAAAAGCAATATTTTCATTACTCTTCAATATAAATTGAACGAAATTACCAGCACCTATCATCACCTTTCTGTGTTTTTTAGGTTTGCCAGTGTTGTCAATTGTTCTTTCGTAAATATTATCATCTACAGCTTTTAATGTTTCAAAGCTTGGCACATCCATTTTTGTAGGAGGCTGCAAATCCATTCTGCCAATTACTACATTACTATCATTGCGCACACTTAAATTATTGGTGATGGCATATACATTTTTTAAATTATTAAATAAATAAAATTGATACACAACATAAGCCAATGGAATAAATAAGGCTAGAAAAATTAAACCTGTATAGCTTTTCTTAGGGCTTGGTGGCACAATAGGATTTGGCGAAGATGGATAAACCGATTGCGTATTCTTTGGTGATGGAGGTATTACGCCACTTTTATTTTGCAATAAAAATTGCTGAATAGTTTGCTCTTGCTGTTGGGTAGTATATTGCCAATGCGTAAATAAATTTTGTAATTGAACAGCAATCTCAGCTTCTGGCACCGCTGCCCATTTATCTAACAATGCTTGCGGCGCTGCTGTTTTATTTTTTTGAAAAAATAAATAACTGATAAACGATATAATATTATTTTTGGTAATCATATTATTTTCTTGGCATTTTCTGTTTTATCTAACAGTTTTATTAATACATCATTTGGTACAGTTACCGCACCGTTTTTAATTACAAATTGTGCTTGTAAACTTTTATTCGTTTCGTTGTATTGAATCAAAAAACCATCTTTGGCTAGATTACATTTTAATAATGCATCATTGCCATTGAAAAAATCTTTTGTTACTTGATTGGCTTGCGTCATGCTTATATTTAATTGACTGCTTGTTTTTGCAATAGTTGCCAAAGGTCCATAGGCTTTATTTACCAGCATTACAAATGTATCTACTTTCATTTGGTTGGCATTGTCTTTTTCAAAACGGTTTTGCTCTACTTTTTCCACATTGCTACTCGCAACACTTTTATTGGTACAAAAAATAAAATAACTAGCTGCTGCAATCACAGCAGCAATTCCAAAATAAATAAAGGACGAAATATTTTTTTTCATTTATGGTTGATTAAAATAATTAATAAATGAGGCTTGCAAAAACCCTTGATGAATAATTGTACGCAACATGCCCCAATCAAAGTCTTGTGTATTATCTGTTACAAAATAATACGAAAATACTTTTGTGCCTTGCCCAATATTTTCTGGCTTGGTTAAATCTTTATTAGTAATGCTTACTATCAATCTGCGCGAATTACTTGTTTGGCTGCCACCTTCATTAATTGTGCCAGTTTTTGCATAAAAATAATAGCCTGTATGCTGTGCTTTTAATGGCGCTAATTGGGTAGCGGTTCCAGCTGTAATTACATCTGCCATGCCTTTAAAAATATTGTTGGCCAAAAATTCGTTGTATTGGGCTCTTGTCCATGTGCTATCTAGCATCCAAGCAGTGTACTTGTTTTTCTTTGGTAGAATATGTAATTCGTAATTTTTATTTTGTGTCATTAATCCATTATACATCTCTAGCATTTTGTATGCGGACAGTTGATAAGGATAACCACCAAGTGTAGCAGTTTTTAAACCTAAATTAAAATTTTCGTTGATTTCATTTTTCTTTTTACTACTGATGTAATGTCTATTTTTTTGCGGGAAAGCACTCTCTTCTGGAAAACTCCAAATAAAACTACTACTCTTGTTCTTATTTAGTGTAGCATAAATAGTACTGTCAGTAAAATTAGTTCTACTACTACTTAGCACACTCATATCGTTTTTGTCTTTGTCCTTGCAAGCCAATCCAGCATTTACTTCCAGCCCATTTACCAATACACTATTTTCGTTTGCAAAATAAGATTGACCGCTTTTACTTTTATCGCTGCTTGGCCAATTGCCTTTTCCCTTTGCGTAATTAGGCAATGCATATTGCACACCATCTACAATTACTCTTGGAAATAAATTATTAGCACCGTACTTTGTAGTCAATATATTTTTAACATCTGCATGATGCATACTATCCATAAAATCTGCTTTAGGATAGCTGCCTAAAAATAACATTACAGATTGATAATAATTACTAGATTTTCTGATATAATCACTCATGCCTTGCCCATCGTAAGAATCAGCATCTGGCTCCCAAGGTTTTGCCAATTTTAAACCTGCATAATAATTTTGTTCGCCAAGATTAGTGTAGCTCAATTTCATTTTCTCCCAACCTGCATTTACCTGACTAGCTATTACACTAGCCATAAGCGGTTTAATGCTAGAACCTGGTCCAAGATGCATATGAATTAAATTTGCATTTGCCCATTGGTCACGCTCATTGCCAGTATTACTAAAAAAGAAATGTTTTTGTTGTAAATTATAAATAGCAGTTGCATTGTTAGGGTCTAATTGTTTTCTGTTCTTTACATAGTCATTCATCAATCTAATATTGCCATCTCCATCCGCTGCTATTACAGTAAATTTCATTTTTCTGCTTTGTCTATTTTTATAAGAATTATGTATTAGTGACTGTGTAGTATTGAACCAATTATAATCCAGTGTAATGGCAATATTTTTATTCAATACAGAATCTTGTGTGTATACATTTTTCATCGCATTTGCAAAATGATACATCCAAAAATTATTTTCCTTTTGCGGATACACTGTTTTGTATTCGCCATTCAGCCATTTATTAGTAGCAAATAATGTAAGATTTTTATTAAACGAAATCTGAAAATGATTAGTACTAGCATCTACCATTACTAAATCGTCCGCAGCAATTGTATGCACAAAATTATTAGCCTTTTGCTCCATATTTTTGGTTTGATTTTTGCAAATAGCAATATGTACTGGTTTGCCAATTTGATTTTGCACATTGATAATACCAATTGGTTCTGTAGCATTTACAAACCATGTTTTTGGCAACAAAGCAAGCTGCACTGCATTTATATTATCACTTTTAAAATATGGTAATGCTACTGTAGTATTTATGCTATTACCATAATGTAAATAAGCTGTATTGCTTTCTGAAGGATTGGCTTCTGCAATATTGCCATTCCACACTTTTATATTTTCAGTAGCAGGCAATTCAAGGTATAAATTTTTATTATACACAGCTTCATATTTTCCTTGGTCATACACAATATACAATGGGCTGTTAGCACGCAATGCGCTACTCGGATTTTTTTCTAAAGCAGTTAAAATACTTTTGGTGTATATGTCATCTACCTTTTCTGACTTGAAGGTTTTATACCTTTCATCAGTTGTTATTTTTTTAATTAAATCTGTGTAGGAATATTTGATGTGCTTGCTTTGCAAACTGTCTTGCAAACTAATAAGCATCTGATTGAAAGGTCCTTCAATATTTTCTTTGGTTTCGTTTACAATTACATTAAAATTATTATTGTTCAATTCATTAGAGCGCACTGTAGCATAAGCTACTAATACAATTACACCCATTAGTATTAAATATCTACTTAAGCCTAACTGTAAATTCATTTTTTTGGCATTATATGCCACTGGCGATTGTATTAACGTTAAGAAAAATAATAGCATTGGCACCAATACACTTACTCTACTTGTTAAACTTAAGAATGGAAAATCTTGCCCAAAAAACACAAAACGATTAGTAGCTGTAAGCCATACAAATAAACTAATGGTAAATAAAATAAGTAATGGAATTAATCCTGCATAACTATCTACATCAAAATGCGAAGTATACTCTTCTGCACTATCCAATCGAATTTTGTAACTCAATAAATAAATAATCATTGGCAATGCAAGCAACACTAATAATAATATCATGGTCATTTGTCCAAGTTCGGAAATAATAAATCTTGCAACAACTACATCACGCGTTTGGGTATTGTAGTTTACACCTACCTTGCTAAAAGCACGCAAGTTAATTTGTTTATCATTGTCGTAGGGTTTGGTTATGTAGGTATTGATGAACCATTGATTTTCTGCAGTTTCAATAATTTTGCGAGTATTAAAACTATTGTAGGCATTATTAACAAGCAAACTACTAATGGGCTGATGAATGATAGAAGCACGAAATTGCACATGTTTAATAGCATCAGTGATTTTTTTATCTGCAACGTTTCTGGTATAAGGAATTAGCAAAATAATAAAATAGATAATAGCTGTTCCTGCAGAAGCGTAAAATAATTTGCTTTTGTTTTTAAATAAATATAAACATCCTACAACTGCTAAAAGTAATAATAAACCTACCCATAATTTGAATATTAGTAAATAATAAAACAGCGATTTAAAACCCAAAATAAATAAATACAATACCAAACCAATTGCACCATAAATCCAATAGTTCCAAGGCTTGGTAAACATTTCTACAAATTTGCTATTGCTGCCATCAAATGATTTTTTGAAAAAATTTAGTAATACATTTTTTAGCAATACAAATAATATAAATAAAATGCAAAAGCCTCTATCTGCAATGGCAAAAAATAAAATAGTGCTAGCAGTGATAATAAAAGTTGGATTGTAAATAAAATAATAAGCGAATACGCGAATGTACTTTACAACCTTATTTTCTGGAGCATTGATTGATGGCACGCTGGCCTCAAAATATTGGTTGGCCTTAGCACTAAAAAAATGATAGGATAATAATGGTAAAATTACATCTATAATTCTGCGCAAAAATTCCACATGAACTATAAAATGCAAAAGCAATAAACCAAGCATTAAGATTACAAATACTTTATTAATATTACTTGGTGTATTTAATTTCCATTTATCAGATTTTAAAAGCGTGGTTTCAAAAACTGAAGGCTTGTATTTTTTTAATAAGCGGAATGTAACAAGTGCTGCCACAATGCCTGTAGTAAATAGTAGCGTTACAGGAAAAGGCAATGCAATGCCAAACAAACTAAAATCGAATCCTATCAATGTATTTTCGAATTCGTATTTAGAAATATTTTCTAAAGGTGGGAAAGTAGCAATGCGCCAATACATAATAAAGCGCACTATCAGTAGTGCATATACAGCTGTCCAAATAATTGGCTCTATGCGATGCAATTTATTACTGCGTGCAAAAAATAGCAAGCCACAAAATAATAAAAACAAATAAGTAGCATAACTTATAATTTTATTGTAGCTAAATCCATTATCCGAAAAATCTCTTAATTCAAATAAATAATCAACACCAGCATCTTGCGTGCTAAGCCAAAACGATTTATTTATTTTTTTGAAAGATGCACCTTTGTTGACATCTGCATAAGTAGCACTAAGCAAATGTTGCGGCGTGTGAGAAGTAAATTCCATTTGGCCTTGCACAGCATAATTGCTACGCAGATTAGCATGCGAAAAATAAAACCCTTCTTTTAATGGGTGCGTTATTACATCATCATAGTTGGTAGCAATAAAACGAATATGTTTATCGCCATGATGTTGCTGCCCAGGATGCGTCAATAAATAGTTTTGCGGAAAATCAAAAACCAAAGCTGTTTTGTTTTCTATCTTATCAAAAAATAATTTTTCGTTGGAATGATTAAACCCAATATGAAATTTTTTGTTGAAGTCTATTGCTGCTTGTGTAGTAAGATTGGTTGTAGCTTTATTGCCATCTGCCTTTAACGTAAATCCGTTTTCTATACAAGCCTTATCTGGAAATAGTGCATAGGATTTATTTTCTGCTTCATCATAATTTGCAATCAAATACGTTTCATCCATCTCTGCCAAAATTTGTTCTAGCAAATGTTGCGATTCTGCTTTTTGGCTTTTACAATTTTCTGCTACTGCAAATAAATTGTATAGGCTTTTTCCATTGTGCAGTTCTTCATCTTCTATTTCCAAAACATCATTATATGGATTCGGCAAATTTAATTCTGCTAATAAATCTGCATCTGCACAATGCAATTGAATCGTATATTTTACATTACGCTTATCATTTCCTTTTAATTTATTCCAAACACTTACATCACTAGTTTGCATATTTACATCAATGCTAGTAGTATTGTTTTGCAAACTAAACTGATTGGCAATTTTTGCAGCAAATACATTATTCAATAATTTGTACTTCTTTTCTTTGCCATCACTTACTTGCATAAAGATGGGTGTAAATACATTTTGTGTATGTAGGTACACTTTTCCATTTTGTTGCTTGAATTGTATACTACCTTCTGCATGCAAAGAGTCTGCTTCTGTGTATTGAAAATGCAAATCATTATCAAACCCAATTGCTTTGTTGCTAATGCCGTAATGATCATTATTAAAATACCAAGGCTGGTTGGTACTAGGATTAATAATTTTTTTTACAGCAATTATCGAAAAAATAAAAACAATTGCAAGCAATGCTAGGCTATACAAATTGGTTCTTTGTTTTGCAAAATTTGCTAAATGCATCATCGCATTTATATCGCCATTAGGCAATGTACTTGCTTTGGATTGTACTTGCTCTTCTGTAGTTAATTGCAAAATATAAAACACGCAACTACCTACAATAGCTACTGTAAGCATAGTACTGATGGCATTGCCCAGAAAAAAATTAATTGCTATCAAACCAAGGCTTGCAGCAATTAATCCAATTTTTTTTACACTCATATTGGCTTATTGAATCTGATAACCCATGTATGCTAACCCTTGCGGAATAGCCACTTGATTATCTTTTAATATTTGTATGATGGTTTTTATTTCGTTTGGTATTGCATCTGCAGGTGTAGATGCGCTGATGCTATTTTGCTTTTCTTGTGCAGATAATTGTTCACCTTTCATTTGCTTTACATTATAGTCGTCGCTACCTTGGCGGCGCTCTGTTTTGGTATGTGTAATAGCAATGTACTGCACTAATATTTGCATTGCCAAAGAAAGTGCTTCAGACTTTTGTTGTTTATTTAATGCCGCTTTTGCAGGGTTTACCAAATTCAATAATGCGTTTTCAAAATAGGCTGCATCTGCATCGCGCACTTCTTTTAGTTGTTGTTGCAAATCGCGCAATTGCTCTAGCAACCCATGATTAGTAGCTTGCAATTGTACAATTTGTTGATTGGCATTGGTAATATCATGGCTGATAGATGTGTTGATAGATGAATTTTCTGTACTAGGATTTTTAGAAGAAGATTTCATTTTTTCTCTAATCAATAAACCAGTTAGCAAAGCTGTAATTCCTGCTAAACTCCAAAGCAATACATCACTATTCTTTTTTTCTTTTGGTAGCAAATCGCTGCCATATTCTACAGTGGTTTGGTTTTCCGGATTCGCTTCTGAAGTTGGATCAACATTTGCAGTAGCTCCACTTTCTTTTTCGTTTACAAACTTTATATTGCCTCCTTTATCTGCTGCACGATTGATCAATTGCTCCAACAAAGGCATGCCTGCATATTTTTTTGCATCTACAGTATCGTACTGCACTTTTAAATCTTGCTGCTGTGTAGTTGTAAACTGCAATAAATTTACCTTGCCTACATCTACATTATTTTTTGCTCGCCACATATTTTTTGCATCTTTTGCTATCGAAAACGAGTCGGTATTTATATTGCAAGATATTACACAGTATTTTTCGTTTACACGTATAGATGCATTGTATGGATAATCTTTTAGCTTGCGCACATGATCGTTTTGTGCTACTACAGTTGTGGCAGAAAATAATGTAAGCCCAATAATAATTCCAAGTTTCATAATATGTTGCAGTGTTTAATTAGAATAATAAATCGTTTGTAGTTGGTGGCGGAGGAGGTGGTGGCGTATTGATATCAAATAACAATGGATTGAAAGTAGTATTAGTTTGTTTGGCAGTAACAGGCAATCCTTTTACATCATCATTTAAGCATCTTAAATAATTTGTATTGATATAGTTTGGAAATAATGATGGAACAATCAATTTCAACTCTACTTCATCATAATCATGAATTACAGATAATGGAATTATTTTTTCTACTTTGCCTTGCAGCATTCTGCGCACTTTAAAACCTGTGCTTGTAAAATTGATGGTGGCTTTACTTGCAGCTTGCACATTATCTGCAATAGATTTATTGCCTAAGTTATAGGCAGTTGCGCCAATAATAAATTCGCTTGTTTGCAAGCCTTCTAACTGCAAGTTGGCATCTTTTTTTACAAATACTTTTTTATCTGTATTGCTTGCTTCTATGCTACCTACTAAATATTCAAACCACTTTTTGCTGGTCACTTTTGCTTCTTTGATTGGCGGCGGGGCTTCGCCTTTTATAATTTGAATTGGGTGCCCAACTACATCTGTATTTTGTTGGATAGATTTATTAAACACACCTTTGATGCAAATATCTTTCAGCTCGCTACCAGATAACAATGCAATTTTATTTTCGGCAATTTGCAATCTAGTTTGCAGTTTGCTTTTCATCATAGCGGCTAATGGCGCAAACATAAATCCTCTACCTGTAAGCACTACACCATCAAAGTCGTGGTCTGTTTTGTTTTGTTGAATCATGCTAAGATGTGCAATTACTTTTTCGGTAATGGCTTCGCATACATCATTGATATAGCCAAACAAATCGCCACCAAATTCCATTTGTCCAAGCAAATCTATAATGGTTTGAAAATCTACATCATTGCTTGCTACATTACTCCAAGTATTATCTAGTTTTTTTGCATTTGCCCAATCTGCAAATACTACATCTACATTATCTGTTTTAAAATTAAATTTTAGGCGCTCTATTTCTGTATAAAACTTAGTAATCAAAACCAAGTTATTACCTTTTAGCTCGTCTATAATTTTTGTATTAATATATCTATTCACGCCACTTTGCCCATTACTAGCTTCGCGTATGTAATGCAATAGTGTTTCAAAAATTGCATTGGTAATTAAATTACCTGCACCAGCAAATCCGTTTCTATAAATTGGCTGTAGGTCAAAAATATTTTCTGCGCCTGTTCTAATAATAGAAAAGTCTGTAGTTCCTTTTCCTACATCTACTATTATATAATCTTTGTTTTTATTTACAACTGCGTTTTTTCTATTGATGTACCCAATAAAAGAAGCATCGCTTTCAGAGATGGTCAATACTTCCCAAGCTAATAATTTTCCTTTGTAAGCATCGCTATTAGCTAGTTCTGCAAATATTTTATTGAGTTGAATTTTTGTGTTTTGAATATTAGCACTGTCATATATATTTGGTACTAATAATAGTAATCTTACAAAACGAGTAGCATTTTTATAACGCAGAAATTCTTTTTGCAAGAAGGACTCTAGCATCGTTTTTAAAATGGTATTATTTACTTTTTGTTTTATTTCTTTTAAAGTAAGCGGTAAAGTATGATTGGCAGCATCATTAAATTCAAAATTAATACTGCTTAAAATTTCGTTGTGTTGATGAATTATTTTTAGGTTTGGCAATTGATGAAATTTGTTATTCACCAACTCTTGCATACTATTGGTATCTATCAATAGTTTTAGATTTTCTGCTTGCGATTTTATAAATTCGCTTGCATCAATATCTTCGTAATTATCTGTAAGATGCTCGCGCAAAAAGAAAAGTGACTTATAAAAATTACTTCCTTTGTCTTCTTGATAATAACTAGCTTGCTCATTGCGTTCTATCCATTTGTTATTAGTATAAAACAATTTTATTTGTTGAAATAAATTTTCGATACTTGGCTTATCCTCGTATATCACATTGCCTACTTCGTAACGCTTAGTAGCCATTTGGCTACTTTCGCTACCAAAGTCTAATGCAATACCCAAAAACTGAGATGGATGCGCCAAAGAAACTCCAATGGCAAATACATACTCTTGTTGGTTTGCATGCAATATTATTTTTACGGCCAATTCATTACTTTCAAACAACTGTGCAGTAATAGGTGCAGTATGTACACAACTTAATTGCACACCATTGGCATCGCTGCGTAATTGCACTCCTATTTGCGTATTAATATTGCCCAACACTTTTGCTATTATTGGAACCGAAGAAATGATCGGATTTGGCTTTGGTTTTCCTGCAGTAGCATTTAAAATATCTTCGTAAAAGTGCTCTTTCTTTTTTTCTTCTATAATAGGAGCTTCTTGCTTCAGTAATTGTTCCTTTGCATACAAATGGATAGTTGCTTCATTGCCTAACAAATTACCATCTACCTCTATATCGTGTAATGCAATGTCAAATTCATTTTCTACAAAACAAGTAAACATGTTTTTTGCATTTATTTGCATTACTTGCACAGCATCACTATCTGCTAGTTCTACAATAAAATGTTGCGGATTAGATAGTTTTGCAGCGTTATTAAATTCTGCATTTATTTCTCTGCGATGATTGATAGTAATAGGTATTGCGTATTGCATAATTTGATGAAGTACAATGAAGATATAAAAGTAAATAATAAAAAGGAGTACGGAAGCTTTTTAAGAAAAATTTAGCGAATGAATCTATCTAAAATTGCTTTCTTTTTTAGTAACTAAACTATTGGTTTTATGTTTATAGACAAGAAGAAACTTTTTTCAGTTATTAAATACTTTAAAAAATACCCGAGCTTAATTATGAAAATCTGCATAAATAAGCAACCTTGGCAAGATGCGCATCTTCTTAAAAAGCTTTAAAATCAATAATAGCTTACATTGTGGCTGCTATTACAATACCTCCTCTTCATTTTTTATTCTACTTGATTTTCTATAATTTAAATTCCATGTTGGCTAAATAATTATTAGCAATTAATTGAATTTCCAAAAATAGAAATAAATATTCCCACTAATTGTTTAATGTTTTTTTCATTACTTTTTAATAGGGGTGTATGGGCTACCATTACTCAATGTTCTTGGCTTTTCTATAAATTCTTTACAGAATAAGCTTTCTTGCAAAGGCATATTTTTTCCACCTACATTCATCCAGGTGCAAAGTGTGTAAAAAAATCGATGGAGTTGATAGGGTTTTGCTTTGTTGATTAATAAACTATCTGGCACATTCCAAGTAATAAATGGCACATCATGCAACCACGGATTGCCGCCTTGTGGCGTATGGCCCAAAAAATCTCTATAGTCATAAATTTCTTCGGCATGGTCGCTAAAGTAGATGGATTGTGTGTTTGGCGTTTTGCTTAGCAAATTAAAAATGCTGTCTAATAAAAAATCATTATACAACACAGCATTGTCATATTCGTTTAGCACTTGTCGTTTTACATCGCTATTAGCACATGGAAAAAATTGATGTGTAGTATCTGTGCTATTAAACACATTAAAGCTTGCAGGGTATCTATTTTTATATTGAAAATGTGTGCCCATTAAATGCAATACTATCAATTTGTTTTGCGCAGTGTCTTGCAAAGCTTTTTGCAGCTCAGGCATTAATAAAATATCGAATCTATCTTTAGGTTCTATTTTATTTTTTGTGGCATCATCTATGGCAAAATAAGTATGCTTTGCTCTGCTAGTAGCCATGGTGATAGAATTATAAAAAATACCATCCTTAGCTTGGTTGCTTATCCAAAAAGTTTTCATGCCTACAGCATTTGCGATATCTAAAATATTAGGGCAAGAAAAATCGTGAGTAGCATTACTGCCACACGGCATCGTTAGGCATCTACTAAGGCATTCCACAGTACTTGTATTGCTACTAATTACATCTGTAAACAAGCTGATATCATTGCGTTTGCTTAATAATGGCGTAGTGTTTCTGCAGTAATTATACATACCAAAATGATGGCGCGAAGTACTTTCTCCAATAATTAAAACATAAGTATTGCCATGTCCATTTTGCAATTTTTGAAATTGAAATGGAGCTAAAGTTTTTTGCATTTGCACACTATCAATTACAATATTTTTATAATAGGTTTTTAAAACGTCATTGCCTACGTATTCATCTTTCAAAAAACCTGCCTTATCGCCTTTGGCATTTGCAAAAAATAAATAATAAGAAGCACCAATTAGCAATGTAGAAAAAACAATCCATTTTTGTTTTTTAGTAAAAAAATATAGATAATGCTTGCTTCTATAAATAAAAACAATAGCTACTACAATGCCTATCAATACAATAATAATTGCCCACATTGGTATAGTAGTAACTGTATATTCTACAAGCTCTTGCCAATACGATTCGTATAAAATTTTTAGCGCTAATTCGTTAAATGGGGCATGCTCTTGTATATAATGTCCTGTTTCGGTAAGACTCCAAGCAAATGTAAATATGCATAAGATTAACCAAAATATTTTTCTAAATAAAATATTATTTATAGCTGCATAAGGCAAAAACAAAACGCATAAAAACGAATAATATAAAATGGCTTGCGCTCCTAAATTTCTACCAATAGCAGTGGCTGCAATTATTGGCAAACTAACTAGTAAAAAAAGTGTAAAAAATCGGATTAGTAAATGTTTCAAATGAATAAACTATTTTTTTTAAGTATAAATAATTAGCAGCCGCCAAAATTACTAGAATAAATTGCCTTGTTTCCTATGGCATTGACCGAAATTATATGATAAAAGTAAGTGTATCAAGTTAATACAACGATAAAAATTACTTAATAATTACTTAACACTGCAATAAGGGGCTAAATTTGCAACATCTAATTTTATTTAATCACCCTTAAAAAATAAACAGAATGAATTTATCCCATTTTTTTGCAGATGGTCAGAATATTTGGCAAATACTTTTGTTTGCTGTTGTGTTTTTGGTTTGTTGGAACTTAGAATATTTATTTGGTGTATCTAAAAACTACAACAAGTGGAAACATTCTTTTACCAATGCTTTATTCATCATACCTGGTGGCATTATGCAATTGATATTAGGTGTATTATTTGTAAAAGTATTATTGTGGGAAAATGCAAATGGAGTAGGGTTATTACCTCGATTGAATTTGGCTAGTAATTGGCAGCAAATAGTTGTAACCTTTATTGTATTAGATTTCTTTTATTGGATGTATCATTTTTTAATGCATAAAATTGGCTTTGCGTGGCGTTTTCATGCAGTGCATCATAGCGATAAAGTAATGAATGTAACTACATCTCTGCGTGAGCATCCAGGAGAAACATTAATACGCTTAGGGCACTATATGCTTGCAGTATGGATGCTTGGCACTAGTTTTTGGATTATTACTCTACATCAGTTTATACAAATTGTAAGTAAAATAATTGTGCATAGCAATTGGCGCTTGCCAGATAATGTAGATAAATGGGTTAGCTATGTATTTCTTACGCCTAATATGCACCATGTGCATCACCACGAGGAACAGCCTTATACGGATAGTAACTACGGCGATTTGTTTAGCATTTGGGATAGAGTATTTGGTACATTCCGCTATTTGCCAGCACACGAAGTGCGCTTTGGCTTAGATGTAGAATTGTTTGATAACGAAGAACAATTAAAGTTTAAGAAACTAATTAAAGTACCTTTTACAAAAGCAAATTTATCTAACGAATAGATTAATAAAATTTAATAATATTTTAAAGCCATTGTTTATTACTATATAAACGATGGCTTTTTTTATACTGTTTTAGACCACTTTTTTAATTGTATTGAAAATAAATTTACCCAATAAATAAACCACCGCTAATAATAAAAATAATATACCTGCAACCATTACTATTTCAAAAATATTAGTTGCAATATTGGGCACTCTTACATCATCATCTACATAAAAACCAATAATAGATAATATACATGCTAATAAACCAAGTATAAATATTTCTCTCTTTGTCATCATTCCTAAAAACGGGAGAATGTACTAATTATTGTAATTTCTTTTTAAATATTGGCACTGTGCTGCAAGGCTCGCCATACATAATACTTTTAGCAATAGGTATTAATTTGTTGGTGATGGCAATGTAGGCGTCATCTGGCAATTGTACATCGCCACAGCCTTTGATTACAATTCTTTTGTCTGCATATTCTGTTACATTTAGTGCAGCAATAGCTTCTCGTAAATAGGTGTTTTTTACAACGTCTATATTTCCAAAACGAATATCTTTAGCAATAGGTTGCAAGTAAGTAGCTGCAAGCATATAAGCCCATTGCGGAATAATAGCATCTGCACTACAAGTAATGCACACTACTTTATTAGAATAAGCTGTCCAATCTTGCTGCTTCAAAGCTTCGCGATAATCTTTTTCTTTTAATATCAAACCCATAAATAAATACTGTTGGATATCAAACAACATGAAATCTTCTTTAGATAAATAGTTCTCTAAATTGATAGTAATAATGCCACTCTCTGCTACTTTGTTTACAAAAGTTTCCATGCTGCAAAGATAGGTGCAATTAATAAACTAAAAAAAGTAAATGGTTCCTAGCAAAATACTACTCTACCACAAAACCCACTTTTTCCATTGCACTACTTTTTTGCAATACTAAATAATACATTCCTGCTGGCAATGCGCCTTTATTAAAATGAATAGTGTGCTCTCCGCTTTCTAATTCGTTATTCAGTAAATTTTTTAATAACTGGCCTTGCGTATTGATGATGTAAATATGAATATTTTCTTCAGCGCTTTGTTGCCAAGTAAAAGTAAAATCTTGATAGCCCGGATTTGGATAAACAGTAGCTTTGCTATTGTTGTTTTTGTAATTGATAACAGCTGCCGGCAATGTGGCATTGGTTAATTGGCTTATCCAAGTATTATAACTAGCCTTGCGCGAATTGTTGCCAGCATAAGCACCTGCGCACCATACTTCTGGAATTGCCTCGCCATATTTTCGCTGAATGCCTGTGTAATCGCCCCATCTTTCTGGGTTGTTTGGATACTGCGGAGGGTAAAGCATATTGATAGTGGTATCTCCTTTTTTTAATACAATAGCATTACTAAAATTCATAGCATCATCTATGCTTACAGCACACACTTGTGGGTACAAAGCTGTATCGCATTGCAAATAGCAAATTACGGCACTTTTATCTTTTTCTGTAAATCCAAAACTTGCCACTGCAGGATAAGCAAGTACCGTACCTGCATTACCAAATGATTTTACACTCGCTTTTTGAGTGCGTAAATCTATGCGACCATATTGTATACCACACCAACCAGTATCTATATTGGCATCAAATGTATAATGCAATACGCTATCCAAGAAAAATGCATTTTGCACTACGCTACTGCCTGTGCTAATAGAATCTTTATAGCCAGTTGGTGGGTCGTATATAAATGCATTGGCACATACATCAAACTTTGGTACACTATATTGGTAGCTGATTAACTGTGCATTTGGCTCGTATAATTCTTTCGTAATCTGAAAAACATTTACAGCAGTATCGCCATCTGGCCAATTACTTACAAACCACATATCTTTATTTGCAATAATTGCCTCCCCTAATCCATGTGGTGCAGGCACTATGGTAAAGCCTGGTTTACCATCTAAATAATTAATATTACCAGCCCATACTTTATAATTTAAAAAACTTCCTGCACCATAACCATCTGCTAAACTGATTTGATAAATTACAGATTGATTGTAAGCATAAGTTGGCGCTCCTTTAAATAAGTTTACATTAATAAATAACTCATTATTATTAATACCAATATTTGGATAATCGGCCCAAGAACTATCTGCTAAAGGATTGCCTGTAATGCCATAAATATTCCAACCTTGCATGGGATTATTGGTTTTACTGTAGGCTATCACTATTTTATTTTTTTTAAAATCTGCAGGTGCTGTTAAAATAATAGTGATAAATCTATCATGTACATTATCATAAATTACTCTTGGGTCGTATTTTCCGTTTTGGAAATTGGCATTGTTGTTCAAAAAATCGTTCCATACAATACTGTCTTTTATTATTGTACCTGTATTATCGGCATAAGTTAAATTCCAATTATCTACACTTACTATTCTACCATCGCGGCTAATGGCCATGCTATTATCTGTTGGCACCAAGCTATGCAACTGATTGCCTTTAAAGTTGATGCCTTGCACAGGGGCAAGTGTTCTTGTTTTTTTTGGTAAAGAGTAGTGTTGTGTACCTGCTACACGAAGTTTTGCAAATGCCTCTTTTTTCTCTTCTACTCTTGCACTAGTTGGATATAGCTCTACTTCAGCTTCTTTATTTTCTACTACTATATTCCACAACTTACCTTGCAAGGTAGCCGCTGTAGTACTTTCTAATAATGGAGTTTGTTGTATAGGCGATGCTTTGCCCACAGCCAATTGTGCATTTACAAAAAATGGATGTAAGGAAATACCTACAATAATTGCGAAAACTTTTTTCATGCTACTAAAATTAATGGATATAAAAATACTGAAAAATATTGGAAGCCTTTTAAATAAATAATGCTGAAATAAAAAAACACCAGTCTAGCTACTAGCGTTTTAGAATAATTATAATGGTAAAATATTAAATTCCTACTTTAGGAGTACCTAAAACAGGAATACATAATACTTGACCTGAATAAATTTCATCTGCCTGAACAGAACAGTCTTTACAAAAAATTGATATCTTGCAAATAGTTAATGATGAAGAATAGTTTTTCTGGGTACGCCTTACTATGCTGTTATGCAGTAATGCTTTTTTTTGGATTACAATATTATCCGAAATGGACTAAAAGCGGCTCGGAGGCAACTATTAGTTGGGATGTGCAAGGCTATTACACCTATTTGCCAGCATTCCTAATTTACAAAGATTATCATCAGTGCCATTTCAGAGATTCGTTTAATAATATTTACCAATCTTCGCCAGATTATCAACACCTATTTCCGCAGCCCAATGGTGGCAGCGTAATTAAATACCCTGCAGGACAAGCATTATTGATGTCGCCATTTTTTGCAATTGCACATACTTACAATAAAGTATCTAAAAAATATCCCGCAGATGGTTACTCTTATCCCTATCAATTGGCAATTGGCTTAGGATATTTGTTTTATGCATTTATTGGATTGTTTTTATTTCGTATAATTTTATTAAAATATTTTTCGGATGTTGTTGCTGGTATAACTATTTTATGTATTGGTATTGGTAGCAATTATCTAAATTATGCTAGTGTAGATCAATGCATGTCGCACAATCCATTATTTACTTTGTACTCTGTTTTAATATTAATGGTAATTCGTTATTATCAAAAACCAAATATTAGCAAAGCTTTTGGCATTGGCTTAATTACTGGATTAATGACGCTAATAAGGCCTACTGAAATTTTATCCCTACTTATTGTATTGCTTTGGGGCATCAACAATTGGAAGCAGTTTAAAGATAGAATTGTATTTGCCTGGCAACAATGGCAACACATTATTGTAATGATTATCGGTTTCAGTATTTTTATTAGTATTCAGCTAGCCTATTGGAAAACAGTGAGTGGTCATTTTGTAGTATATAGTTATAATGACCAAGGCTTTAATTGGTTGCATCCCTACTTCGAAGGGTTTCTAACAAGTGTAAGATGTGGATGGTTGAGATATACACCCATCATGCTGCTTACTTTATTAGGCTTTGTTCCTTTTATTTTTAAAAAGCAAAACACGTGGGCTGTAGTAGCTTTTTGTTTCATCAACCTTTATATAATTTGTTGTTGGGATATTTGGTGGTTTGGCGGCAGGGCAATGGTACAAAGCTATGTGGTAATGAGTTTTGCATTAGCTGCCTTAATAGAGTGGTGCTGGAGCAAAAGGATTTTTAAATATATATTAGTGGTACTATTAATTAGCACTGCTTATATCAATATTTGGTGGACTATCAATGCGCATGGCGGTAAGGTGGCCATCATGGATGTAAGCAAAGCATATTCAAAAAAAACTTATGGAAAATGGTATGTAGATGATAACATTAATAAACTGCAGGATAATGCAGATTGGTTTGAAGCAAATCCAAATAACATAGATACTTTACTGAACACAACTTGCTATTTACCTATTGATACCAATAAGAAAATAATAGATGGAAAAACATATTGTCTATTAAATAATACTATCCAATTTTCATCAGAAATACAAGTACCTACAACAGATAAGAAATGGATAAGAACATTTGTAGCATGCAAAATCAATCAAAAAGAATGGAATTATTGGAGCATGACCCAACTTATCATCCGGTTTTATTATCAAGACAAAGAAGTAAAATCAAATATGATTCGGGTGCAACGAATCTTGAATGATAATGAAACGAAAACAATTTCATTTGATGCAAAAACACCAAGCGAAAAATTTGACAAAATTGTATTTACTGTATGGAATGCAAATGGTGAAAAAGAAATTTTCTTAGGCAATTTAAAAATTATTGCATTTAATGACTAACTATTAAAAAATCTGCATAGCTAGATAAATTGCACCATTAATAAAAATTAATCCATCCAATACAAAATAATAATACACTTCGTTTTTACTATCTAAATTTCTTTTATATAAAAGCATGATTAATAAAATTGGAATAAAATTAAATGCAAGAAAAATAGGTTTTATTTCATCCGTTAATTTAATATTGCTTAGAATGCTCATGGCTATTAGCACTTGTACTATTATATGTACCAAGCCTACACTAGCCAAGGCTATAATAGATTTTATGCCGCCAAGTGCATCTTCTATTTTATCTCTATAATCAAACAAACCACATATTACTAAAAGCAATGCAAAACGATGAAGTGTGTATTGAAAGAATGTATCTGAAAAATTTTGCTGCGTAATAAATATTGGTAACAATACTGTGGCATAAGTCCATGCTGCTGCCAAATAAATTGTTTTTGCAAAAATGTATTTTTTAAAATTAGCAAATGCAACATGCGGAATTTTAGGAGCTGTATAAATAAAAGACAGTACTACCAATGGCGATGCGAAAAATAAATAGGCTATTGGTAATTGCCATGCAAAATATGCTGCGCCAATTGCCGATAAAATTGCTAGTGCTGCAATAATCGTTTTATTTTTTACACTCCAGTTTTCGCGTTCTCTATCGTGCAAGGCATCAGGAGTAAAAAACCAATGAAAATTATAACTACATAAAGTTGCAAAAAACAAAAACGGATAAAATGCATTAAGTATTTGCAAATGCAATATTTGGCAAGTGCCATAAACCGCTACAGCAGCGCCTGCAGCAATGTATAAATTAGTATATAAAAATAATTTTTTTAGCAAAGTAATAAAAAATGAACTGCAAAATAATGGAATGTATTGCGCACCTACAACTATTTTTATAGCTATGCAAACAAATCTAATTGACCTGGTTTGCGGCGTACAAAGTGTTCTGTACTTAGCACAATATCTTCTGTATTATAATTATATTTTTTTTGATACAACTTAAATTGTTGATGGATGATATCTGCAAATGTGCCATCACCAGTAATGCGCTTACCAGGCCTTGTATCGCCAAGCTGCCCACAATGCACTTCTCTTATTAAGTTTAAAATTTTACTAGCTTTATCCGGAAAAGTTTTTTGCAGCCAATCTATAAACAGTGGCTCTACAGATCCATTCAATCTTACAATGGTATAATCTGCCCATTGCGCACCAGCTTCTTTGGCACGCTTTAGCACATCATGTATATCAGTATCGTTTAATCCAGGAATGATTGGTGCATTTAAAATGCCTGTAGGTATTTGGTGTTGGTTCAAAATTTCTAAAATTTTAAACCTGTCTGCATAAGTACTTGTTCTAGGTTCTAGCTGCAAACGTAATTTTTCATTCGTACTTGTAATGCTAGTAGTTACTTGTATTAAATTATATTTTTGTAATTCTTGCAAAATATCCAAATCGCGCAGCACCAATGCATTTTTAGTAACAATTGCCACCGGATTTTTAAACTCTAAACATACCTTCAATAATTCTCTGGTCAGTTTAAATTTTCTTTCTGCAGGCTGATAGCAGTCTGTATTGCCACTCAAACTGATGGTTTCTGGCTTCCAATTGGCATTTGTAAATGTTTGGCGCAATAATTCTGCGGCATTATGCTTTACCACAATTTTACTTTCAAAATCTGTTCCAGCACTATATCCCAAAAATTCGTGTGTAGGCCTCGCATAACAATAAATACAACCATGCTCACAACCCTGATATGGATTTACACTCCACTGCATGGGCACATCAAAGCTAGGCACTTTGTTTGCTATGCCTTTGCTAGTTTCTTGCAAATAGGTAGTTTTGGGAGTATTTACTTCCCAATCATCTATGCCTTCTGCAAAATCGCGAATATAGCTTTGACTCGCAAATTTATTGGCAGGATTGTACTGTGCGCCTCTGCCTTTTGTGTACTCGTCGTTAGTGTCGTTTAATACCATTATTTATACAATGCTAAAGGTGCGGCACATAAAGTATTTATGCAGTTAAAACACTTATAATTTTTTACACAATTTAGAAGCAATTACTGCTGCCAATTTTTACTGTAATGTTTACCAGCCAAACAAGTAATAATTGTAAAATCGGTATTACCTTTGAACATTCTATTATGGCAGAAAATTTTGTAGTATCCGCATTAAAATACAGACCACAAACCTTTGATACGGTGGTAGGGCAATCGCATATTACCACTACCCTAAAAAATGCTATCAAAACCAATCAACTAGCGCATTCCTTTTTGTTTTGCGGTCCGCGTGGAGTGGGCAAAACTACATGTGCAAGAATTTTAGCCAAAACCATCAACTGCCTTACGCCAACTGCCAATTTTGAAGCTTGCGACACCTGCGAAAACTGTGTATCGTTTAAAAATAATACTAGCTTTAATGTACACGAGTTAGATGCTGCTAGTAATAATAGTGTAGATGATATACGTGTGCTAACAGACCAAGTGCGCTTTGCCCCACAAGGCGGTAGCAAATACAAAGTGTATATTATAGATGAGGTACACATGCTAAGCCAACAAGCGTTTAATGCTTTTTTAAAAACATTAGAAGAGCCACCTAGCTATGCTATTTTTATTTTAGCTACTACGGAAAAGCATAAAATTTTACCAACTATTTTAAGCCGTTGTCAGATATTTGATTTTAAAAGAATTACTACAAAAGATACAGTAGACCATCTGCAACACATTTGCGAAATAGAAAAAGTAAGTGCAGAAATAGATGCCTTGCATTTTATTGCATTAAAAAGTGAAGGCTGCATGCGCGATTCGCTTAGCATCATGGACAAAATAATTAGTTTTGGCGGAGGGCAAATTACCTATACCAATACTATTGAAAATCTAAATATTTTAGATTACGATTATTTCTTTAAAATGACAGAAGCTGTGGCAACACAAAATCTAAGCAGCGCAATGCTAATGTACGATGATATATTGGCAAAGGGTTTTGAAGGCGATATGTTTATGAATGGATTTGCTGAGCATTTTAGAAATTTAATGATGTGCAAAGATGAAAGAATAGTGCGCTTGATGGATGTAGCAGAAGGTATTAAAAAAAGATATTTTGATCAAGCCAATTCTATCAGCAATAGTTTAATAATAAATGCCATTAGTATTTTAAACAATAGCGAGTTGGATTATAAAATGGCGCGCAACAAAAGACTGCATGTAGAAATGGCTTTAATTAAACTTTGCCACTTAATACAAGCCATCCAAATTGTGAGCCATGCTGATGGTATTGCTAAAAAAAAAGTAACCACTAATTTTATATCGCCAATATTTAAAAAGGCTGCAGCTAGCTTGCAAATAGACGAAAGCCTCATTGCAAAAACTGCCGCAAATGCAAGTAGCATTGTAGCAGAACCACTTGTGCAGCCAATTGCTGTAGCGCACAAAAAAGAAGAAACTGTTGTAAAACCAATAGTAAGTAATACTAACACAAGTGCAGGCAATGGTGGTATTAAATTGGCTAACTTAAAAAGCATTGCAGATAAAGCCAAAGAAGCATTAGCAGAAAAAGCAGCCCAACAAAAAATTGCAATCACCGCCGAAAACTTAAAAGAAGTTTGGCAAAAAACAATTGTGCATTTTGCAGAAGGCAAAGAATTTTTTGCAACATCTATGAAAAACGCAAGAGTAAGTTTCGACAAGGAAACCATTTCTATCATAGCTGTAGATATGATGGGTGCAGAATTTATGATGAGCAACAAACTGCCTATTACCCAGTTTTTAATGGCGCAATTTGTAAACAATCACTTGCATGTAATAATGGATAAAGATATTCAAGCAAGCCAAGACACCACCAAAACTACCAAAAGCATTAAAGAAAAATATGATGATTTTGTAAAAGAAAATCCATTAGTACAAAAAATGAAAGATGATTTGGGGTTGGAGATGGAGTATTAAAACAAACTCTGCATTCCACCTTTATTCATCCAGTTTTTACCAAGATGCTTATAAGCTTTTTCTGTAGCTTCTCTGCCACGAGGGGTGCGCACTATAAATCCTTCTTGTATTAAAAAAGGTTCATATACTTCTTCTATTGTTCCGCTTTCTTCGCCTACGGCTGTGGCAATATTACTAATGCCCACTGGGCCACCTTTAAACTTTTCTATTAATGTAGTTAAGATTCTATTATCCATATCATCCAAACCGTTTTCATCTACATTCAATGCCTTTAAACCATGTTCTGCAATTGCCATATCTATCACTCCATTGCCAAGCACTTGGGCAAAGTCGCGCATACGACGCAATAAACCATTGGCAATACGAGGTGTGCCTCTGCTGCGGCGCGCTACTTCTTTTGCTGCATCGCTAGTAATTTTTACATTTAGTACACCAGAACTACGCATAATAATAGCTTCCAACACTTCTTGCGGATAATACTCTAAGCGGCTTTTAATACCAAACCTAGAAAGGAGAGGTGCCGTAAGCAAACCACTTCTGGTAGTAGCTCCTACTAGTGTAAACGGATTTAAATTAATTTGAATACTGCGCGCATTTGGCCCGCTATCTATCATGATATCTATTTTAAAATCCTCCATAGCGCTGTACAGATACTCTTCTACTACAGTACTCAAACGATGGATTTCATCTATAAACAAAACGTCTCTTGGTTCCAAACTAGTTAGCAATCCTGCAAGGTCGGCAGGCTTTTCTATTACTGGACCACTTGTTTCTTTAATGCTAACACCTAACTCATTGGCTACTATTCTACTTAATGTAGTTTTTCCTAAACCCGGAGGGCCATGAAACAGCACATGATCCAAACTTTCACCACGCATATTAGCAGCCTTAATAAATATTTTTACATTTTCTATAGCCTGCGGTTGTCCAGCAAAATCTACTAAACTTTCTGGCCTTATACTATTTTCAAATTCTTTATCTACTGCGGGGTTTTCTGCACCTGGATCAAGGTTCGGATTACTCATAATGCAAATATATAATTTTAAGTAGCAAGATAAATAGAATATTTTCTTTATTGATCTTTCAACATTTTGGTACTATATTTTTTACCATTATCATCTGAAAGTTGAATAAAATAAATACCTGCTTTCAAGGCACTAACATCTATATTATTCATTGCATTGTTTACATTTTTTGTTTCTACAATTTCTCCTAAATCATTAATAATTGTAACTGTAAAATTAATAGAAAAATTGTTTGGTCTATTAATGAAAGCCCTCTGATAGCAAGGATTTGGATAGATTGCTTGGTTTGTTTGTAGCAATTCATCTATACCCAAATTCAAATACGTTTGCCTTCTTTTTTCTAAAAAAGGCTTGATGCCATAAGGCGTATGCGCATCTACTGTAGCTACAAAACCATTATTAAATGCAGCCATTGTATAGCCATAATCTAATGCACGAAAACTATCCAATGCAACATAAGGTGCTATCAATAATTTGTATTTGTCTATTACAGGAAACAATGTGTCTGGATGCGCAATGTAAGTAAATACAGTGTCTAAATATTTTGTAAACAGTGCTTTGCCTTGTGCATTATCTAAAATTCTTTTTGCCAATGGTCTTGCTTCTGTTTGATTGTACCAAAGATATGGGTCGCGCATTGTCCAGTCTATACCACTCCAATCTACGCCAAAAGTATTATCGGCATCTATTGTTACATATCTAAATTTTTTTGTGATAGAATCATGGTATAAAATATAGTTATTTTTATTGTAAGCATAGTCATCCCAATTGCCACTTGCTACATCTAAAGCTAAAGATTTTAAAAACGATTGATAATCGAATATAGTATCTAAATAAGTTAGGTAATTGGTGGTGCTACTATTATTGATGGTAGTAATAAAATTTACTAAATCACTATAGTCGTCTATAGTTTCATTGGTTTGCAAATCATAGGTTTTATCTCCGCTAGAGCTAGCAGTTTTATAGGCGGCTTGTCCTGGGCCAAGATAGCTTAAATCTGCACCCCAACTGCATTTGTACATATTACTATTATCCAATGCATTGGCATCTTGTAGCCACTCTGCATCTACTTCTTCTACATTGGTATACAAGCCAAAATATAAATTATTGATGTACACATTTACAAAACTCATTCTTCGTTTTGGCAATCCAAATTTTTTCCAACAATCATAAAACAATTTTTCACGAATCATAGTTGGGTCGTTGTGATTGCCAATTAAATTTAGCTTGCGTACTCCTTTGTATCTTTTAGTACTATCATAAGTATTAAAAGAAATTTTGATAGATTTTTTGAATGCAGCTAAAGATGTATTTCCTCTAAAACGAATAGCTACAGAGTCTATGGTATCTGTTACAAATGCATTCGTGTACTGCATATTGGCCATATAATATTTACCATCTAATGCATATAGTTTTGCAAAGCTATCCGCAGGTATTGTTATATAAACAGCATTCACAGTATCTTGCTCAAACAAACTTAATTGTGCTTTACTCTCACTAAAACAACCTATCAAAAGGATAGTTAGCACAATATTGCAATAAAATACCTTTGTAAACATATCCGAAAGTAGTATGAATAAAAAGTTTAAGGACTTTTGATGCCCAATTAATTGTTACTTAATTGACAAAATAGCAGGGTATGCACCCCAAGGTAAAACTTTGGAAACAAAATAGGAATCTTACTTCTAATGCTATCGGTACGAGATATTAATCCACCTAATGGCTTCGTAACACAGTATCGGGATTAGAAAAGCTAACACTCTTTTCCTCCTGTTAATTTTCTTAATATTATTCATTTTAAAAAAACACAAAGAATACTTACAATTGCTTAATTTCGTAGAATTAATACTGATAGTTTTATGATGGATTTTAAACAAACCGAATTACAGGGTCAAATAAAAGATGTAATTAAAGATTTTTGCGAAAAAGAAATTCGCCCAAAAATGATGGAATGGGATGAAGCGCAAATTTTTCCAGTAGAAGTATTTAAAAAATTGGGAGAATTAGGCTTTATGGGCTGTGTAATACCTACTGAATATGGTGGAAGTGGATTAAGTTATTTTGAATATGTAACAGTAGTAAGCGAAATAGCAAAAGTATGTGGCAGCATAGGCTTAAGTGTAGCTGCGCATAATAGCCTTTGTACTAATCATATTTATAAGTTTGGCAATGAGGAGCAAAAGAAAAAATATTTACCAAAACTTGCTACTGGCCAGTGGATTGGCGCATGGGGACTAACAGAAGCAAACACTGGTAGCGATGCTGGTAACATGCGTTGCACAGCTACTCGCGATGGCGATGGTTGGATAATTAATGGAACAAAAAACTGGATTACGCATGGTAAGACAGGAGATATTGCAGTAGTTCTTTGCCGCACTGGAGAGCCTCGTGCAAAAAATAATGTAACTGCATTTGCCATAGAAAGAGGAACTCCTGGTTTTTCTGCTGGTAAAAAAGAAAACAAATTAGGTATGCGCGCTAGCGAAACTACTGAGTTGGTTTTTGATAATTGCAAAATTAGCGATGCACAGCGCCTTGGCGAAGTTGGTGATGGTTTTAAACAAGCCATGAAAATATTAGATGGTGGTAGAATTTCTATAGCTGCGCTAAGTTTAGGCATTGCAAAAGGTGCTTATGATGCGAGTATTAAATACAGCAAAGAGCGCCATCAATTTGATCAACCAATATCTAGTTTCCAAGCAATACAATGGAAACTGGCTGATATGGCTACTAAAATACAAGCAAGTGAATTATTAATATTTAATGCTTGTGATAAAATAATGCGCGGCGACTCTGTAACCAATGCTGGAGCAATGGCTAAATATTATGCAAGCGAATGTTGTGTATGGGCTAGTACAGAAGCTGTTCAAATATTTGGTGGCTATGGCTATACTAAAGATTTTCCAGTAGAAAAATATTATCGCGATAGCAAACTTTGCACTATTGGCGAAGGCACTAGCGAAATTCAAAAACTAGTAATTGCTAGAGAAATTTTGGCGTAATAAACTATAATACATTTTTATAAAAATCCTGAATAAGTAATTGTTCAGGATTTTTTTATTTGATATAATTTTCTTTCCTTAATTTTGAAATAAATACAAAAGCAATGACCATAAAGTATATTACAGATAAAGTAGGAAATACTACAGATGTAATGATTCCAATTGAAGAATGGAATGAACTTTTATTGAATAATGCTGCTTTGAATGAAAGTTTAAAGGAAGAAAACGAAATTGAAATTCCTAAGTGGCAACAAGATATTGTGTTAAATAGAATTGCAAATGCAAAACCAGAAAATTACAATAACTGGGAAGATGTAAAGAAAAGAATTCGCTATTAGTATGCAAAGTTACAAAATAGTAATTTTAGATTTAGCAGAACAGGACCTAGAAGATGCAATCAGTTTCTATAATTGAAGAAGGGATAGTTTAGGTGAAAAGTCTTTTCATTATTTTGAATTTGAGATGCAAACGCTTTCCATCAATCCATTTTATCAAATAAGATATGCAAATATTAGGTGTAAGAAAATTAAAAAATTTCCTTACATGATTCATTTTACTGTAAATAAAGAAGATGCTGTTGTGTATGTGCATGCTGTAATTTGTAACTATCGAAACCCAGAAGATGCTTGGTTGATTTAGAGATTTCTTTTAAAATTGGCGCACCATCTATTCTCCTCCCACAATTTCCTCGTATCTTTAAGCCCTAATAATTTATACACACGAATGTTATATTCCATGACCGGATATGGTCGCGCAGAAACAGCAGTAAACGATTACTCCATTAGCATAGATATCAAAAGCCTAAATGGCAAACAGTTTGATCTTGGGGCGCGCTTGCCCATGAGTTTAAAACCATTTGAAATTCAGATAAAAAATATTTTGCAACAAAGCTTACAACGTGGCTCTGTAGAAATATATATAGCTATGAAGCAGCATGGCAGTAGCAAACCAATGCGTGTAAATACAGAATTGGCTAAGTATTATTTTGATGCATTGAATCAAATTGGTGCAAGCATCCATCAAGAAGTAACCAACCCATTAAACATTGTAATGTCTATGCCAGAGGTAGTAAGCCAAAGCACAGATGATCTTACAGAAGCCGATTGGCAAAAAATAGAAGATGCCATTAAAGAAGCGGCAGAAAAGTTAATGAAACATCGCGCATTAGAAGGCGAAACTTTAGAGCTGCATTTACAAACTTGTGTAAATAATATCGAAAATTTAGCTACTCAAGTAACTCCTTACGAAGCAGGCAGAGCGCAAAAGCAAAAAGAAAAATTATTGGCTTTGCTAGCAGAACAAGTAGGTGAAGCTAACGTAGATAAAAATAGATTGGAGCAGGAAATTATTTTCTATTTAGAAAAATATGATATAGCAGAAGAAAAAATTAGACTTGCGCATCATTGCCAATATTTTAAAGATGCATTAGCAGAAACCGCTGATCAAAAAGGAAAAAAACTTGGATTTATTATGCAAGAAATAGGTAGAGAAATAAATACTATGGGTAGCAAAGCCAATGATGTAAATATTCAGAAATTGGTGGTGCAAATGAAAGATGAATTAGAAAAAGCAAAAGAACAAACCCTGAATGTATTATAGTACAATGAAAAATAGCATCCTTTTTTTATTAATAATGATTGGGTTTGCAGCATGCTTGCCTAGCAATCAGTTTTTACAAAAATATTATTTGCCAAGCCATAATTGGAGCTATGCAGATGCTAAAGAGTTTCATTTTACTATTAAAGATACTGCAGATAAACATAAAATATTTTTTTTGATAGGGCATACAGAAACTTATTTAAATAGTAATATTTGGTTGCAAATTTTTTCTAAAAATCCTAGTGGCAAAGTAGATACTTTAGACCCTTTGGAAGTAGGCTTAGCTTTGGCTGATGGACATTGGCTTGGCAACAGAGCAAATAAAATAGTAGAACACACAATGGATATTACACCCAACGGTGGCACTTTTAGCTTTACAGAAAAAGGCGATTACACTTTTACTATTAAGCAATTAATGCGTGTAGATCCTTTGCCAAATATAGAATATGTTGGATTGCAAATAGATAAATTGACAAAGAAATAATAGGGCATGCACACAAAAGTAATCCTAATGTTTATACTCGTAATGGAAACAAAATAGGATTTGTGCCGATAATACTTTCGGTACAAATCAGTACTGGGATTGGAAAATCTAACACTCGCTACTTGTGTTGATTTTCTTCATAAATTATATTTATAGAAAATAAGTCTGTAAAACATCGAACAAAAGTTACCATTGCCTCCATTTACAGTAGCAACAGCTATACAAAAAGTACAAATGGCAGAAGATGCTTGGAATAGCTATGGCCCACGAAAGAATTGCAAATGGATCAATGCAAAAAAGATATACTAGCATCAATGATTTAGCCATTCAAGCATCCGATAGCAATTTTTATACAACTCCAAAGCTGTATATTTTTTTAAACTCTTTTTGCAAAAATTGAATTTTTTCTTTGAATTTTTTCTACTACTTTATCCTTTAAAAAAAGTATGACACAACTTTTACAATTCTTTTGTTGTAAAATTGTATTTTTAAGAAATGCTTCGGTATACTAATATTTTATTTGTACTAATTTTTTGCTACACAGTAATGGCTTTGTTGTTTTGGCACAATAGCTTGCAGAAGCAAAATAATATTTCTTTACAAAAAGATTTAAAGATATATCAGTTAACCATTGTTGGGCATCCAGAAGCTAAATTGATGTACGATAAAATGATAAAAAAACATGCCAGAAAACGCAAACAATATATTGGCGAAGGAGTAACGTTTTTAGTAGTTATATTAGCCGGTGGATTAATTGTATTATTATCTTTCAGAAAAAGATTGCAACTAACCACGCAGCAAAATAATTTTATGCTTAGCGTAACACACGAATTAAAAACACCGCTAGCAGGAATTAAATTAAGCCTGGAAACCTTGCGCAGAAGGCGTTTGACAGATGAACAGTTTAATAAAATGATAGACAACTCTGTATATGAAACAGAGAGGCTGAATGAACTATGCAACAATATTTTGCTAAGCACACAATTAGATGGCAAACAATATTTAGCAAATGCAACCGTATTCGACATCAAAGATTTATTAAATATTTGCTTGCAAGATTTTAAAAATAGATACCCAAGTATTGAGTGGCAGCTAAATAATTATATTAAGGCAAACGAGTACAAAGGTGATACATTTTTGTGGCGCATGGTACTGAATAATTTGTTGGAAAACGCAAGAAAATATGCTGGCCAATTTGGACCAATCACCATAGATGCTTATGAAAGTAACCATGAAATTGTGATTCAAATATTAGATGAAGGAGCAGGAATACCCGACACAGAGAAAAGGAAAATATTTCAGAAATTTTACAGAAGCGGTGATGAGAATACCAGAATAAGTAAAGGAACAGGCCTAGGTTTGCATATAGTAAAACGTGCTATTGAATGGCACGGTGGTACTATCAGAATGGAAGACAACAAACCAAAAGGCAATATTGCAATAATTCAAATACCAATGAGTAATGAGTAGTCAACAAAAAATTTTATTAGTAGAAGACGAACAAAGTCTTCGCGAGGCATTAAAGCTAAACTTAGAGTTAGAAGGTTATCAAGTAGAAACCGCAGATACAGGCACCAAAGCTGTGATGACTTTTAGTAATGAATATTTCGATTTAATTATCTTAGACATTATGCTGCCAGAAATGGATGGCATAGCTGTATGCGAAAGTATCCGATTAAAAAATGATACCATACCTATTTTATTTTTGAGCGCCAAAAGTACTCCAGCAGATAGAGTAGCTGGATTGAAAAAAGGTGGTGATGATTATCTAACCAAGCCTTTTAATTTAGAAGAACTATTGCTACGCGTCAATAAGCTTTTAAAGAAAAGCGAAAAAATTTTGCACAAAGATGAAGTAGCTACTGTATATAGCTTTGGCGAAAATAAAATAAATTTTCAGAGCTATGTTGCTAGCTGCTGGAATGGAGATAATATTACTTTGACCAAAAAAGAAGTATTGCTATTAAAGCTATTGATAGAAAACAAAGGCGAAGTAGTAACTCGCGAGCATATATTACAAACAGCATGGGGTTACGATGTGTATCCAAATACTAGAACCATAGATAATTTTATTCTAAACTTTAGAAAATATTTTGAAAAAGATAATAAAGCGCCAATACATTTTTTTAGTGTAAGAGGCGTTGGTTACAAGTTTGAAGAAAAGTAACTATTAGCTGCTTCATAATTGCAGTAAGGACATTACAAAAAGCAAGTGATAAACAAGCTATTATAAATAGAAAAGGTGCTCGAATCGAGCACCTTTTCTATTACTTATTTATAAAAGTATTAAGCATTTAAAATTACACCATCCGCTTCAAAACGTATTTCTTCTTTAGGTGCTTTAATTTTTTTAATTTCTTTTTTAGTTTTACCTGCGTCTTCTGCAAGGTGTTTCAATTCTGCTACGCTTGTAGTTTTTTTGAAAGTTTTACCATGCGCTATAACTGATTTGCCAGAACAATCTTTAGGCATAAAAAAACCATAGTCTTTAAACTTTATAGTCATTTGCTCGCCATTAGGGAGGTCAATAGTCATCCAGCAACCTTTTGCTTGGCATACGCTATTTACCTTGCCAATAATAGTTACATCTTGCACTTCTGTTTGGGCATTTAATAAATCTATTACTACAGCTGCTTCTTTAGCTATTGTTGGATCTACTTTGTAATCGCCAAAATTTTGCATTTTGCTATCTTGTGCAAAAGCCATTGCGCTAAATGCACAAATCATTACTATTGAAATTATTTTTTTCATCTTTTTTGTTTTTTAAGAATATAAAATTAAAATATTGTTTACTAGATTTTGTTATTGAAATAATAAGTAACTATCAAATAGCCACTTTTACAGCATGAATTGCATTTGCCATTTCTTTAATCAAATTGTCATCCTTTTCTATGGCATTACCAATTACAATAATATCTGCACCTGCCTTACAATTCAAATATGCTTTTTCTGGGTCTTTTATACCGCCGCCAACAATTAACGGCACTGTAATATTTTTTGCTACCAACTGTATCATGCTTTCAGAAATTGGTTGTTTTGCTCCACTTCCTGCATCCATATAAATCAATTTTTTACCAAGCATTTCTCCAGCCATAGCGGTTACCATAGCTATATCCGCTTTATCTGCAGGTATGGAAGCGCTACCGCTCATATAGCTAACGGTAGTTGGCGCACCACCATCTACAACAATATATCCAGTACTCA
This sequence comes from uncultured bacterium, assembly GCA_903921675.1. Lineage (GTDB taxonomy): Bacteria > Bacteroidota > Bacteroidia > Chitinophagales > Chitinophagaceae > CAIXQW01. The sequence goes on from CAIXQW010000256.1 coordinate 91,775, forward strand.
TAATTTCTAAACCGCTTGCACGCACTAATGGAGCGCTTGTTACATGTTGGCCTATTAACATTTCTGCATTTCGGCCACTTATCAAACTTAAATATAGCAATGCATCTGCAAAACAACTTACCTGCGATGGACTACCAGGGAAAAGTACAACTGGAATATTGGTGTGGTTTTTAATCGCTTTAATGCATTCATCTACATGATTGCTCACCATTAAACTGCCACCAAAAAAAATATAATCTACTTTTGCATCATTGCATAAATTAGCTAATTGAATTGCTTTAGCAGAATTTATTTTATCGGGATCTATCAATACCGCAAAGCCTTTTTGTTGGCTCTGCTTTAGTTGCAAAATACTTGTATAGATAGCATTAGATGGCATAAATAATATGGCAAATGTAAGGAAAAATAATTTTAAACCGATTGGATAAATGTTACAGACCAATAATTTGGTCTGTAAACCAAATCATATTGGTATTAGATGTTAGATTGGTATTGGTTTAGCTTTTAGAAATTAAATTACCCTTTTTATTATTGGCTGTATTGGCATTTCTTCTTTTAAAACCCAATTACATATATGCAGAATACCTGGTGTAAAACCTTTAGAAATTTGTCCAAGATGTGGCATTTGCAAAGCTGCAGCACCATTGCTTGTGGCAAACTGCAGCAACTCTTCTGTACTAAAAACTGCATACTGTTGCTGCATGCATAAAATTTCATGATACACACTTAAACAATTATTACTAGCCAAACTATCTGTGCCAATGCAAATGGTTTGATTTTCAATAGCTAAACAATTATAAATTTCAGGTAACTTACCTTCAATATACAAATTGGCTTTTGGGCATGTTACCCAAAATAATTGCTGATGATTTCCATTTGCTATTGCAAATGCTATATTCTTTTTTGCATTAATTACATCTGCCTTTTGTGTAAATGTATTATGTACTAGTAGCACAGATTGTTTATTGTGTAACTGAGGCAATGTATAATCTAAACTACTTTTGTTGTGCGCAATTGCTTTAAATTGTTGCTTAGTAATGTTTTCTAAAAATGGAATAAACTCTCCTACGCCATTGCGAATTAAATCATCTTCGGCTTGGCATTCTTGATTATGCATGCTAATTGGGAAATTGGTACTAGTATTATTAACGTGCTGCATTAATTGCTTGCTTACACTATAAGGTGCATGCGGCACAATGCTGCTATTGTGTAATGCTGCAAACTGCTGTAATAATTGTTGTGCATCAGCAAAGCGATTAGCGGCAATGCTGTCCAATACTCCTGCAACTTCTACAAAAGTATGATATTGCAAATTGCGTTTTTGTTTTTGTGCAATGGTATAATTGGTATTACTAATATCGCCAACAGCTACGATGCCATTGTCTATCATTTGTTGCTCCGCAGTAATAATTTTTTCGTGAATAAATTCTTCGGTGAATAAATTGCGCTTTGTGTTAATGTGATTAATAAATTCTACCAAACCTGTTTTTTGTGGTATCACATCTTGCAAATAACTTAACTCTAAGTGGCAATGCGCATTTATAAAACCAGGGCACAATAAGCCATCCACAATTTGTGCATCAGCTAATTGTTGACCGGCCAATACATCTATAATTGTACCATTATTGGCATAAATAATAGTACCTCCATTGTTTAAGAATCGAGTGCCATTATGGAGGAGTTGAGAATATATTTTATGCATGAATACAAATTTAAATTATGGGTAAAATATATAAGCATATTCTACCACAGTGCTTTGTTCGCCAGCTGTAGAAGTAGTTTCTTTGGCACAAAGCCCATTTTGATATTCATATTCTATCAAATCGTAGGTAGTGGTTTTGCCTTGTAAATTTTTTGTAGTTTCTGCTAGCAAATGCCAATCTGCATCATAAGCATAGCTAGTAATAGATTTTGGTTTACCTCCTACCAACACTTTCCATTCTTTTATTTTACCATTAGAGTTATAAGTGTATTTTTCAACCCTTGCAATTTTTTTAGTTTCCGATTTTAATTTTTTTTCTACCAATCTATTCTGCTTATCTAGCTTGTATGCATAGCGCGGATAAATTTTTATACCGTTTGCATCTTCTATAAATTCTTGCTTTGCTATTTGGTTACCATTATCCAATGTGGTTTTTATTACTATGTTTTTAGATAAATATTGGTAGGTAATAATAGAAATACTAGAGTCCATTTTCTGATTTTCTATTTTATAATTGACTACTGTGTTGCGGTTAATTTTTTTATTAGCATTATATTCCATCATAGCATATGTACCAATTTTAGAATAATCCAAATTAGCTCTGCGAGTAACAATCATAGAATCGGGACCTTGCATATTACTAATAATCATGGTATCTGTTTTTTCAACTTCATTATTTTCCATCCCAAACACCTCCAATCTTTCTACTAATCCATTTGTATTATAATATTCTATTTGGTCAATCCTAGTTTTGTTTAATTTTTCTGTAGTTGCATAAGCCTGATAGGTAGTTTTTATTTTTAACTATTGGGCAAAAATAATTTGTGGCAAACACCAAAGTAGGACAAAACCAATTGCTTTCATGATACAAATTTAAAGAATAATATAGTGCGAAATAGGTAATTAAAATGTTTACATGTTTTTTATACAATATACTTTATTGATAACCTTTTTTATGCAATTTACCTGCAAACTGCGAATTGGCAACATCCAAGAGACACAGGAATTGGCATTTGTAAAGCACAACTATACATGTATTTGCACAACTATACACGATATTACCTAATTATACATTTCTTTTTTACTGCATTCATAAATTAAATATGTTTGTATTGCAATTGCTAGCACACGAACATCTCTTTATTTATAGCTTTCGGTTGAATTAATTAGCTACTCTCTAAAAGCATCATTTGAACCACTGTTTTCAAATGAATAATTAACTCTCTCAAATGAAACAGTTAATTCCTTCTTCTCGGCTGAATTATAAAATCCCAAATAAGGTAGTATACTATTACTGCCTTTTTTTATTTGATAGAAAAGTCTACTTAATCACACCCAATTCCTTACCTACTTTTGTAAAGGCTGCAATGGCTTTATCTAAATGCGCTACATTATGTGCTGCACTTAATTGCACACGAATACGCGCCAAGCCTTTTGCAACCACTGGAAAGAAAAATCCAATTACATAAATTCCTTCTTCTAATAATTTAGCAGCCATGGTTTGTGCAAGCACTGCATCGTATAACATAATTGGTACTATCGGATGGTCGCCTGGTTTAATATCAAAACCTGCCTCTGTCATTTTAGTTCGGAAGTACTTTGTATTAAATTCTAGTTTATCGCGCAACTCTGTAGTTTCGCTAAGCATATCCAATACAGCTATGCTAGCACCTACAATACTTGGCGCTAATGCATTGCTAAACAAATATGGTCTGCTACGCTGGCGAAGCATTTCTATAATTTCTTTTTTGCCAGATGTAAAACCTCCAAGTGCGCCGCCTAAGGCTTTGCCCAATGTGCCAGTAATAATATCTATGCGGCCCATTACATTTCTGTACTCGTGAGTGCCTCTACCTGTTTTTCCCAAAAATCCACTGCTGTGGCATTCGTCTATCATTACTATAGCATCATATTTATCGGCCAAATCGCAGATGACATCTAGCTGTGCAATAGTGCCATCCATGCTAAAGCTACCATCTGTTACAATTATTCTGCTACGCAAATGTGCAGCATCTTGTAGTTGTTTTTCTAGGTCTTGCATATTATTATGCTCGTATCTATAACGCTGTGCTTTGCATAATCTCACACCATCTATAATGCTTGCATGGTTTAGCGCATCCGATATAATTGCATCTTGCTCATTGAACAATGGCTCAAACACACCACCATTTGCATCAAATGCTGCTGCATATAAAATAGTATCTTCTGTACCTAAAAACGTAGCTATTTTTTCCTCTAACTCTTTATGTAAATCTTGCGTGCCACAGATAAAGCGCACACTACTCATACCATATCCTCTATCGTCTATGGCTTTATGGGCAGCTGCTATTACTTTGGGGTGACTACTTAATCCTAAATAATTATTGGCACAAAAATTTACAACAATTTTGCCATTTACAGTAATTTCTGCGCCTTGCGCGCTAGCAATAATTCTTTCTGTTTTTAATAAGCCATTTTCTTTTATTTCTACTAATTCTGCGCCAATGCGTTCTACAAATTTATTATTCATTGTAACCATATTTTATTTAGAAAACGAAAGTAAGAAAAAGGAACGAAGGATGGAAGGAAAGTATTTATTTTTGATTGGAAATAATTACTTTAAAGGCAATATAAGGGCGCATTGTGGCTACTACCTCAAAGCCCTCCCGCCATTTTTTATTAAACTTGATTTTGTATAATTTATTTTCGATGTCAACCAAAAATAATGGCATTTGGAAACCAAATAAAAAAGTAAATTTTTATAATCTTATTATTTTCTTAGTATAATCTCTTTATTGTTCAAATTTGAAAATTAGTTATTTGGCATTTATTAGTTTATAAAATTGGAAAATTCTTAGATGATTTTGCATTTCAATTTTTTTTATGTTGCATTTGCAAGCAATATTTGTTTGTTGAAAAAATGAAGTTGAAAATCTTTTGATTTAAAACGGCGCATCTTCTCCGCTACTTGGTGTTGCTTCATCATCGCCACCAAATGGATTTTCATTCATTTTGCTACCACGTGTAATGGCCCCAAAACTATCATCTATTTTTAGACTTGGGGCATCGTAGCTACCACTAATACCTGCACTTGCATTATTGCCATCGAAGCCGGCAGTTGCAAAACTACGCAACTCTTCTTCTGGCTTATTTACAAATTTTTGGTATTGCAATTCTGCAATTATTTTTACCATCCCTGTTTGACCATTCCGATGCTTGGCAATGTTTATCCAAGTTTCTCCAGGCACTGTGGCTACTTCTTCGGGCACTACAGATTGCTGTTTTTGTCCTGGAGGGCCTCCAGCAGTTTGGTAATAATCTGGTCTGAACAAAAACATGACCATATCCGCATCTTGCTCAATAGCACCAGACTCACGCAAATCACTCAACTGAGGTACTTTACTGCCGCCACCGCGGGTTTCTACACTTCTATTCAACTGCGATAAGGCAATAATTGGCACGCTTAATTCTTTTGCCAAGGCTTTTAACTCTCGAGAAATTTTACTAATCTCTTGCTCTCTGTTGCCACCTTTATCTATACTTGCAGTCATCAACTGCAAATAGTCAATCACAATAAATCCTAAATTATGTCTTTGCTTTAAACGGCGACATTTGGCACGCAATTCAAAAATGTTCAATGCTGCTTGATCATCAATAAAAATTTCTGCTTCCGATAATTTAGTCATGCGTTGTTGCAACTGCACAATTTCATGATCTGCTAAATTGCCCTTTGTAATTTTTTCCAACAACACTTCTGTTACTGCACTCAACATCCGTTTTACCAATTGCCCTGCACTCATCTCTAAGCTAAAAAAGGCTACTGCTGTAGGCTTTGTTTTATTCATGGCAGCATTCATTACTAGGTTTAAGGCAAATGCCGTTTTACCTACTGCGGGTCTTGCAGCCAAAATAATTAAATCCGTTTTTTGCCATCCACCAGTTATAGCATCTAAATCTCTAAAGCCGCTTGGGATACCAGTTAGGTCTTCTTTGCTTTCTCGCTGCTCTTGAATTTCTTTTAGCGTATCCATTACAATAGTGCTAATACTATTGAAATTTTTACGCAAGTGATTATCTGTAATTTCGTACAAATTACTTTCTGCTTTATCTAGCAAATCAAACACATCTGTATTTTCTTCGTAGGCTTCGCTAATAATATCTCCACTTTGCCTAATCAACTCGCGCATGATGAACTTTTGCATTACAATTCTTGCATGTGTTTCTATGCTGCTGCTGCTTACCACGTCTTTTGTAAGGCTAGTAATGTAATAATAACCGCCAGCCATTTCCAACTCGCCTTCGCGTTTTAGCTCGTCGCTTACAGTCATAAAATCTATGGGGCTACCTTTGTCAAACAACCTACGGATAGCGGCATAAATTCTTTTGTTAGCATCTGCATAAAAGCACTCTGGGCTTTGAATAATATCTAATACATCTGCCAATTTATTACTTTCTACCATTATTGCGCCTAGCACAGCTGCTTCCATTTCTGGGGCTTGCGGTGGTAGTTTTCCATAGATTAGCGGATTCATGCTAGGCTTGGAAGTAGCTCTAGTATTGGTTTTGGTAACTGCCATGTGTATATATCAAGTAAATATTGTTGTAAAAAAATTGATTAGGAATGCGAATGTAGAGTAGAATATTTGCGCAAAAAAATATTGTCTATAAGTTTTTTCTTTCCACCTATATCCACTAGTATCCACATCTATTCACAAAGTTATACCACAAATTATTTTAATTTAATAAGAGTTATGCAGATGATGGCGATAGTTGTTTGCTGTATAAGTTAGTTATGCACATTGTTGGATTTTTGAGAAAGGGAGGTAATCATTTTTTAATACCAAAAGGATGGAAAATGAATGCATATCTATTAAAGCACAATTTATCTTACTTTTGCGGCACAATTATTTTAAGCATTATACAATGACAATATCATACAACTGGCTGAATGAATTATTACCAACTCCACTTTCTGTAGATGAACTTTCTACAATACTTACAAGTGTAGGATTGGAAGTAGAGAGTGTAGAAGAATTTAGCAAAATAAAAGGTGGCTTGCAAGGCTTGGTAGTAGGTAAAATATTATCTGCCGAAAAACACCCAAATGCCGATAAGCTGCAAGTGTGTATGGTAGATATTGGTGCAGAAGCGCCTAGCCAAATAGTATGTGGCGCGCCAAATGCAAGACCAGGTTTAACTGTAATAGTTGCCACGCCAGACACTACTATTTATCCAACAAATGGAGAGCCATTTACCATTAAAAAAAGTAAAATTCGTGGCGAAGAAAGTATGGGAATGATTTGTGGCGAAGATGAAATAGGGCTTGGTACTAGCCATGATGGTATTGTAGAATTAAATAATGATTGGGTAGCTGGTAAATTGGTAAGCGAATATTACAATATACCAAAAGCAGATTATGCAATAGAAATAGGCTTGACGCCAAACCGCATGGATGCCATGAGCCACATGGGTGTAGCCAAAGATGTGTGCGCTTATTTGAGCAATAGAGATAATAAACCTTACACACAAGTAGTGCCTGATGCTACAATAACTATCCCTACCTCTAATGCTATGCAAATAGAGGTAGCAATACATGATACGGAAAAATGCAAACGCTATGCAGGTATTTGCATTAGCAATGTGCAAGTAGCAGAAAGCCCAGAGTGGTTGCAACAAAAGTTAAAAGCAATAGGTGCTAAACCAATTAATAATGTAGTAGATATTACCAATTATATTTTACACGAATGTGGGCAACCATTGCATGCATTTGATGCAGATAAAATAGATGGCAATAAAATAAATGTGCAATGCCTTGCAGAAGGAACAGATTTTTTGTGCCTAGATGATAAAGCAAGAAAACTACAAGCTACAGATGTAATGATATGCAATGCTGCAGCACCAATGTGCATAGCAGGTGTGTATGGTGGATTGCAAAGTGGCGTTAGCGCTAGTACTACATCTATTTTTTTAGAGAGCGCATGGTTTGCACCAAATAATATTCGCACTACAAGTATGCATCATGGCTTGCGCACAGATGCTGCTATACGTTTTGAAAAAGGTGTAGATGTCAGCCAAACAATTTATGCATTGCAACGCGCTGCAAAATTGATTTGCGAAATAGCTGGTGGTACTATTGCATCTTCAATTACAGATGTGTATCCTACACCATTGCCAATGCAAACCATAGAAATTACGTATGAGTATATCAACAGATTGAGTGGTGCAAATTATAGCAATGAAAAAATAAAAAATATATTATTGCATTTGTGTTTTGGCATACAGCAAGAAACGGATAGCGCATTGACGCTAACTGTGCCTTATGCAAAACCAGACATTACATTGCCTGCAGATATTGTAGAAGAAATTATGCGCATAGATGGATTAGATAATGTGCCGTTTACTGGTAAAATATCTTTTTCGCTAGGTAATACACAAGACACCACTAGCCAACAATGCAAAGATAAAGTAGCGCAAACGCTTGTAGCTAAAGGTTATTACGAATTGTTTACTAATAGCATTACCAATAGTGCACATTATGCAGCCGATGATGAAAGCCTTGTAAAAATGCTAAATAATTTAAGTGCCGAGCTAGATGTAATGCGACCAAGCATGCTAGAAACAGGCCTTGCAGCTATTAGCCACAATGTAAATCGTAAGAATACAGATATTGCATTTTTTGAATTTGGAAAAATTTACAAACAAGCCAATGGAAAGTTTTTTGAAGATGAACAACTAAGTATTTATTGCAGTGGATATGCTAGCGCAGAGCATTGGCAAGCCAAACAAAAACTAGTAGATATTTATACTGCAAAAGGTATTGCGCAAAGTGTATTACATAGCCTTGGCATTTATGTAAATATAGAAAGTACAGAAAATGGTCTGGTGATTGGTAAAAAGAAAAAATCTTTTGGTAGCATACTGCAAGTGCCTGCAGATAAATTAAAGAAATTTGATTTAAAGCAGGATGTATATCATATAGTATTGGACTGGGCAAAAATTGTAGCAGAAGTAAAAACACAAAAAATTATTTTTAAAGGCATTCCTAAATTTCCGAGTGTGCGCCGCGATTTAGCTTTGGTGATAGACAAAAACATTGCTTATCAGGATTTGCAAAAATGCATTACGCAAGCCAATGCACAATTGCTACAAGCGCACAATGTGTTTGATGTATTTGAAAGCGAAAAACTTGGTGCAGATAAAAAGAGTTATGCAATAAGCCTTACGCTAAGCGATGCTGAAAAAACATTAACAGACGAAGAAATAGAAGCAGATGTAAATAAAATAATTGCTAGCTTAGAAAAAGGAGTTGGTGCTGTAGTGAGGAAATAGTTATCTATTAATAATACACTATCAACAAAGCCGAAACAATTTATTGCTCCGGTTTTCTTTTACTTTTTTCTAATTCTTTAAATCGTTTCTCCAGCTTTCATTTTTTCTGCATTTTCTGCAAATTGTAAACTGTCTAACATATCTTGAATATCACCATTTACAAAAGCATCCAAATTGTAAATTGTTTTATTAATACGATGATCTGTAATGCGTCCTTGTGGCCAGTTATAGGTTCTAATTTTAGCACTTCTATCGCCAGTACTTACTAATGTTTTCCTGTTCTTGCTTACCATTTCTTCTTGCTTGCGCACTTCCTCGTCGTACAATTTTGTACGCATCATTTGCATTGCTTGCTCTCTATTACCTAACTGTGTTCTTTGCGTTTGGCATATTACCACCAAGCCAGTTTTGATATGCGTTAATTGTACTTTGGTTTCTACCTTGTTTACATTCTGCCCACCAGCACCACCACTGCGCGATGTTTCCATTTTTACATCGCTATCTTTCAATTCAAATTCTACATCCTCTATCTCTGGCATAACTACAACTGTAGCCGCAGAGGTATGTACTCTGCCACTACCTTCTGTAGCTGGAACACGTTGCACACGGTGTACACCACTTTCGTATTTTAATGTGCCATATACATCATCTCCAGTTATTTCTAAAATTACTTCTTTGTAGCCACCTGCTGTACCTTCGTTTTCATCGGCTACTGCTACTTTCCAACCTTTGGTTTCACAATAGCGCGTGTACATGCGCAATAAATCGCCACAAAATAAACTAGCTTCATCTCCACCAGTGCCTGCTCGTAATTCCAATACTACATTTTTATCATCTAATGGATCTTTTGGTATTAGCAGTAATCGAATTTTTTCTTCTAGCTCTAATTTTTTTTCTTCCAGTTGCGTTAATTCTTCCTTTGCCATGCTACGCAAATCTTCGTCGCTTTCGGCATTTAATACTTCTTTGCCAAATTCTATACCTTCTAGCGTTTGCTTATATTCCTTACTAGCATTGATGATTGGCTCTAGTTTGCGGTATTCTTTACTAGTTTGGCTAAACAACTTTTGGTTTGCCACAACCTCTGGATTGGTAAGTGACACCCCTAGCTGCTCAAATCGGGCATGTATCGGTTCTAATTTATCTAACATAGTGCTGCGTATAAAAATGCTGGCAAAGGTAAGAAAATTAGTCTAGTTATGGAAACATGCAGAAATAGGCGTTTTTAAGGAGAATAATTTGAATCAATCATTTTCCTCTAATAAAAAAATTGCTTCTACAGTTGTATTAAAAATCTTTGCAATTTTCAATGCTAATAAAGTAGAAGGAACATATTTATTTAATTCCATAGCATTAATAGTTTGCCTACTTACGGAAATTCTTTTTGCTAATTCGTCTTGCGTGATATTTAAAATTGCTCTTTCTATTTTTATTCTATTTTTCACTTACTAAATTTTTAGAATTTTTATACAATAAAAAATGAAAGCGAATAATGAAGATAATTAATATGGTGAACATATTGAATATCATCACACTAATAAATGCAAGATTATAAACAAATACAAAAGCTACGATAAGCAAACTGTAATTAATTAAAACTGCCCACAACAATGATGTTAAGCGAATTTTTGTAATATATTCATCTTCTATTTTTTCTTTTGAAAACATAATTAACAAGCCGCCAATAATAAATAGTACACCAATTAATGTTTGTGTAATGTTTATTTCTTGCATTTTAAAAAATCCTTTTTCTCCCATTAAATTATTTGGAAAAATAGATAGCACTTTAGCATTTGCCCAATTAGGTTCAAACCCAAAAAATAATAAATATAAACCAAGGAGAAAAGATGGAATTAGCAAACTCCATCCAATTACTTTATATCTATTGGGTAATAATATCGATTGTATCATTGTATTGAAATTTGTCTAAATGTAAAGTATATTTTACATTTAGACAAATTTATTTTACTTTTTTAATTTCTACAACAACGCTTTTGCTAGTTGGCGTATTACTTTTATCTGCAGTACTATTTATTGGCACCAGCACATTTGTTTCCGGAAAATAAGTGGCTACACATTGCTCTGGAATATTAAATTCAATTACAATAAATTGGTGCGCTACTCTTTTTACACCATTGTGATAATTATATATATCTACAATTTGCTTTTGCTGCAAGCCAGCTTTTTCCATATCCTTTTTATTCATCAATATTACACGCCTTTCGTTGTAAATGCCTCTGTATCTATCATCAAGCCCATAAATAGTGGTGTTAAACTGATCATGACTTCTAATGGTCATCATTAAGTATTCATGCGGCTGTAAAGGGATTGATGACACATGACTGACAGTAAAATTTGCTTTGCCACTTTTAGTTTTATATTCATTTATTCTAGCTCTATTAGGCAAATAAAATCCTTCAGGTTTGCGAACTCTAATATTATAAGCATCAAAGCCTGGAATTATTTTTTCAATATCTTCTCTAATATTATCATTGTGTTGCAAATACAAATCCCAATTTACTTTGCTTTTATTTTGCAAAGTAGCTTTTGCCAAATGGCAAACAATTGCAGCTTCACTCATTAAATTATTACTGATTGGCTTTAGTGTTCCTTTGCTCATACTTACTACACCCATACTATTTTCTACACTTATAAATTGTCGCTCTCCATTTATTTCTTCTATATCTGTGCGCGCCAAGCAAGGCAAAATTAACGCTTCTTCACCTGTAATTAAATGACTGCGATTTAGTTTAGTAGAAACATGAACTGTAAGAGCACAATTACGCAAAGCCTGTGCAGTAAATTCTGTATCTGGTGTAGCACTTAAAAAATTACCACCCATAGCAATAAATACTTTTGCAGTTTTGTTATGCATAGCCTGTATACATTCTACTACATCCAATCCGTGTTCTTGTGGTGGAGTAAAATCAAAAACTCTTTTTATGTTCTCCAAAAATTGTGTTGAAGGTTTTTCATAAATGCCCATGGTTCTATCGCCTTGCACATTGCTATGACCTCTTACAGGGCAGGTTCCCGCACCAGGCTTACCAATACTTCCTTTTAGCAATAAAATATTTACAACATCTTGTATAGTTTCTACAGCATTTTTGTGTTGGGTTAAACCCATTGCCCAGCATGCAATAATTTTTTTCTTAGTTATTAGAATATTTGCAACGGATATTATTTGTTGCAATGGAACACCACTTTCTTTTACAAGCATTTCAAAATTTTGCGCTTTTATATTTGCAATAAATGCATCAAAATTTGCTGTGCTATTTTTAATAAAATCTAAATCAAAAACATTCCCTTTGCTTTTTTCTTCGGCTTCCAACATTAAATACATCAATGCTTTTAGCAAAGCCATATCTCCATTTATTTTTACTTGCAAATAAATATCTGTCAGTTTACTTTTTATGCCTAATGCACCTTTTATTTCTTGCGGATTTGCAAAATTCAATAAGCCAGTTTCTACAATTGGGTTAATACTAATAATAGTTGCTCCTGTTTCTTTTGCTTTTTTTAATGCACTCAACATACGCGGATGATTGGTGCCAGGGTTTTGCCCTAATATTAAAATTACTTCTGTATTATAAAAATCTTCTAGCTTTACAGATCCTTTTCCAATACCTACGGTTTCGCTTAAGGCAACACCACTACTTTCGTGACACATATTGCTACAGTCTGGTAAATTATTGGTGCCATATTCGCGCACAAATAATTGATATAAAAAAGCAGCTTCATTACTTGTTCTGCCACTTGTATAAAATACTGCTTCATTTGGCGATGCTAGTACATTTAAATGAGTGGCAATTTTTGCAAAAGCATCTTCCCAGCTAATTTGTGTATAATGTGTTGCATCTTTTGCCAAATACATTGGTTGCGCAACTCTACCTTTTTTCCCAATTCTATAATCATCTAATTGGCTTAAATTATAAACAGAATTTTCGGCGAAAAATTTAGCATCCAATTTTTTAGTTGTAGCTTCTTCAGCTATGGCTTTTGCTCCATTTTCGCAATATTCTGCTATGCCACTTCTATCATCATCAGGGTCGGGCCATGCACAACCGGGACAATCTATTCCTCCTTTTTGATTAAGACTAGACAACGCTTTTAATCCTCTACCAATACCCATTTCGCTAAAAATATGCTTAGCACTAGATATTACTGCGGGAATACCTGCAGCTGTTTCTTTGGGTTCGCCTAATTCTAATCCTGTAAAAGCCTCCGGATTTTCCGAATTTGGTATTTTGGTATTTTTATTCATACTTAGATGCACTTACTTGTGTAAAGTTACATAGATATCTTTACAACTTAATACAGCAATTATATATAATATAATCAGGATATTAAGATAAATATATATAGTAAATCACAGGGTATTCTCCCCTAAGTAGTCCTGACATTTTTAGTCGAGATGGAAACTAAATAGGAATCGTACTGATACAATATCAGTACAAGGCATTAACCCTTCCGATGGCTTCTCCGAAGTTATTAATCGGGGCAGGCTGTGCCTCTTCATCGGGATTAGAAAATCTAACACTCGTTCCTCATGTTGATTTTCTTAATAAATTGCCAAAAGCAAAATATAAGGCTATGTTGAAAAATATTAAATTAGCCTTTACTTACCTATTTATTAATCAAATTTTATCTATAACATAAATCACCTATTTAGGCACTTGATTGATATACCTTTGCAGAGTGAATGTTCACTAACTTATGGAAACAAAAAATAATATATTTTCTGCAAGGCAATTAGAAATAATAGAAGCTGCGGGAAAACTATTGAGTCATGATGGCATTGCAAGCTTAACCACCAAAAACTTAGCAAAGGAAATGGGGTTTTCGGAAAGCGCTATTTACAGGCATTTTAAAGGAAAAGAAGATATAATTGTAGCACTGCTGAATTACTTAGCCATTAATATGGATGAAAGATTAACAGCTACAATCAACAAAGACGTAAGCCCTTTAGACAATTTTACGGCCATTTTTAAAAACCAATTTAACTTTTTTAAAAAGAATAAACATTTTATAATTGTAACTTTTTCTGAAGGGTTGTTGGAACATAGTGCCGAAATAAACGAAGCTATGCAACATGTAATAACTATAAAAATAAAACATCTGTTGGCAATATTTAAACAAGCACAACAACAAAATTTATTTACAGATAAAGTAAAACCAGAAGATTTAATCCACATAGTAATGGGCTCCTTTAGATTATTGATGTTTAAATGGCGCATGGATAATTTTAAATTTGATATTGTAAAAAAAGGGGACCAATTAATTCATACTATTTTATTACTAATAAAAAAATAAAAATGCTTAGCCATACTAAACCATACAAGTTTTTATTAATATTTTTCTCGATTATATTGCCATTAAAATTAGTAGCCCAAGAGGTAAAACAATTTGCATCTGTGCAAGAAATATTTACTTATGCCAAGCAAAATAATTTAATTTTTAAAACCAACTTGTTGCAATCCCAACTAGCAGACCTTACTGCTAAAGCAGCTATTGGAAATGTGTTCAACCCTAAAATACCAGTTAGCTATCAAGCCATAGATAATACAAAAATGCAAGTAAGTTTTTTACCTGCAGAAATTTTTGGAGGGCCAAGTGGCAGTTTTAAAGAAGTGCAGTTTGGGCAACAATACAATGCTACATTAAGTATTCAGCCGCAATTTGAAATTTTAAATGTAGCTGCATGGCAACAAATAAAAAGTGCAAAAATTAATCAGGCGCTTACAGAAAATAATAATAAGCTAAACGAACAAAAGTTGTTTGAAAACATCAATGCAGTGTACTATAATATTTTATCCTTGCAGGCACAAGCAGAGGTGTTGCAAGAAAATTTAAAAATTGCTACAGACATTAAAACTATTGTACAAAATAGATTGCAAGAAGGCATTGCTAGAAAACAAGAGTTAAACGAAGCAAAAGTAAATGAAATAAATATTCAAGATAAAATTGCACAACTACAATATGTGTTGCAACAACAGCAATTGGCTTTATCTGTTTTTTTTGAAAACAAACTAAGCCCCAAGCTATTAGAATCTATATGGAATTATAATATGGATACAGAAGTGCCAGAAGCCAATAATAATTTACAAGTAAAAAATTTAGACTTACAAGCAGATTTATTGCAACAAGATATTAAAGTATCTAAATATCAAAATCTACCAACAGCTAGTTTTATTAGCATGCTTAATTATCAGAATGTGAGCAATAACTTTTTTTATCATTCTGATTCTCGCAATGTTTCTAACAACTATATTGGATTGAAACTAAATTGGGATTTGCCAACTACTGTAAGCAAACTAGTTAATACAGAAAATAAAAAACTACAATTACAAGTATTGCAAAACACAAAAACGCAAACACAATTAGAAAACGAAGCCAAGAATAAACAATTAGATATAGACTATCAAAAAGCAAATAGCCAATTAAAAAATTATCAAAAAATATTTGCATTAAAAGAAGATACTTATACTAAAATGCGCAATCAGTATCAGGAAAATATTTTAGCATTAGATAAATTATTAATTGCACAAAACGATATGCTAGTAAGCAAGCTAAATATTATTACAGCATTAAGCAATATTGGCTTTACAAAAAATAAAATAATCATCAATAATCAATTTTAAAAAACACTATGAAACATTCACATATAATATTTATAGCCTTGTTGTTTTTATTTTCGTGCAAAGGCAATGAAGGTGTAAAACCAGTAATAAAAGATATAGATGAATTGGTATTTGCTTCAGGCGAATTGCAGTGGGAGTCTGCTTATAACATCATTGCCCAAACAGATGGCATTTTGCAATCGCTAAATATAGAAGAAGGAAATTTGATAAGTAAAAACCAAATGCTTGGCAAAATAGATAACCCTACAAATACAAATAATACTAGTACAGCAGTAGACCAATTGCAAATAGCTAATACAAACATATCTAGCAGTGCACCTGCATTGCAACAATTACAAGCCAATATACAGTTTGCCGAAAATAAATACCAACAGGATAAGTTGCAGGCCGATAGGTATCAGCGATTGTATCAAACCCAAAGCATTGCAAAAGTAGAAGTAGAAAATATGCAATTGAATGCAAAAAATTCTTTATCGCAATTGAATGCACTAAAGCAGCAATACCAAAGCTTATTATTACAAGCCAAAACACAACAAATAAATTCTGCCAATCAAGTAAAAAATACACAAGTACAATCTTACTACAACAATATTATAGCACCACAAAAAGGCATAGTGCTAAAGAAAAATAAAGTAGCTGGCGACTATGTAAAAAAAGGAGAAGTGCTAGCAACCGTTGGCAATAATACTGTAATGGAAGCCGTATTGAGCATTGACGAAAATAGCATGGGAAAAATAGCAGTTGGGCAAGCAGTAACTATTCAACTAAATGCACAAAAAAATAAAAATTGCAAAGCTATCATCACAGAAATTTATCCTACGTTTAATACGCAAACACAATCATTTACCTGCATTGCACATTTTACAGAGCCAATTAATTTTACAATACAAGGCACGCAACTAGAAGCAAATATTTTGATAGGTAATAAAAAAAATGTGCTATTAATACCACGCACTGCAATGGGCTTTGGCAACAAGGTAAATGTAAAAGGAAAAAAATTGCCAGTGGTTATTCAAGCAGGTATAGTATCTACAGAATATGTAGAAGTGCTTTCTGGAATTACTAAAGACGATATTTTATTGCCATTAAAACCATAACTATAGAATGAATATTAATTTAGATATTGCAAAAACATATATTTTTTCAAATAAAAAACTAACAGCAGTTGCTGCCATGGGTGTGGTATTGGGCATGTCTATTTATATATTTATGAATTGCATGATGGTAGGCTTTGATAAAAGTTCTAGCGCTAGCATGTTTAAATCTATTCCGCATATCAGAGTTTATAATGATGATGTGATAAGTGCGCCATTAATAAAAGACAGCGGTAAACAATTTGTAATTATCAACCCAAAAGTAGTTCCACGCACCAATACTATCACCAATCCAAAATTAGTAGCCGCTACAATTTTAAAACAAAATAATATAAGCATTGTTACGCCTCAAGTAAATGCAAGTGTGTTTTACAATAATGGTAAATCGCAAATTGCAGGCATTGCCAATGGTGTATTACCCGATGAAGCCAATCAGATGTACAACATCAAATCGTTTATGGCAGATGGTGATTTTGATTTGCTAAAAACAAATATTAATGGGATAGTAATAGGAAGTGGGATTGCCACCAAAATGAATGCAACAATTGGCGACAATTTGAATCTAACATCTTCTAAAGGAATTAATAAAACATTTAAAGTTGTTGGTATTTCTAAAACCAATAATTCTAAAGTAGATAATATAAGCTCTTATATTAATTTGGCAGTAGCTCAGCAATTATTAAAAGAAAGTGCATCTTATGTAACAGATATGAATGTAAATGTAACAGACCCCGAAGATGCAGAAAAAATTGCTAAACAATTAAGCACGCTTACTGGCTACAAAGCAGAAGGCTGGAAGCAAGCCAATGAAAGTTTAATGGCTGCATTTAAGATGCGAAAAATAGTAATCACTTTTGTATCGTTTACGATATTAATTGTTGCAGGTTTTGGTATTTATAATATTTTAAACATGACAGTTTCTCAAAAAATAAATGATATAGCCATACTAAAAGCCATGGGCTTTAAAGGCAAAGATGTAATTAAAATATTTGTAACCCAAGCTATATCTATTGGTATACTTGGTGTGATAGGTGGTGTAATTATGGCTACTGGCTTAATAACGATTTTAAAAAATATTTATATTGGTGGAGATATAGGTTATTTTCCAATAGACTACGAACCTACAAAATATTTACTTGGCATTGTAATAGGTATGGTGATTACTTTTTTTGCTGGATATATGCCTGCAAAAAAAGCTTCCAAAGTAGACCCTGTAAGTATTTTCAGAAAATAATAGCAAATGAAAACAATTTTAAAAACAGAAAATATCAACAAATTTTTTCATGATCCTGTAGAGTTTCAGGTGTTGAAAAATATTTCTTTTGAAGTACAACAAGGCGAATTTTTAAGCATGGTTGGCAAAAGCGGCAGTGGCAAATCTACATTGCTATATATTTTATCTACCATGGATACAGATTTTAAAGGACAATTATTTATTGATCAAGAAAATGTAACTGGCTACGACCAAGATAAATTGGCACGCATCAGAAACGAAAAAATTGGTTTTGTTTTTCAGTTTCATTATTTATTAGCAGAATTTACATGCTTAAAGAATGTAATGATTCCTGCATTGAAATTGGGAAAATATTCTGAAAAAGAAATTGAAGAACGCGCTTACGAAAAATTAAAAATATTAGGATTAGCAGATCAAGCATTAAAACTTGCCAGTAAATTATCTGGTGGGCAGCAGCAACGCGTAGCAATTGCAAGAGCTTTAATCAACGACCCATTGCTAATAATGGGAGACGAACCTACAGGCAATTTAGATAGCAAAAATTCCAATATCGTTTTTGATACTTTTCAAGAACTTACAAGAAATTATCATCAAACTATTATAGCTGTAACGCATGATGAAGATTTTGCAAAACGCAGTGATAGAATTATAGAAATGAAGGATGGCGAGATAATTGTGTAATTATTTCTAACAAGTTTTATTCGGGTTTTCGTAATTATCACTTTGGTCTTCGTGGGTATGATCTAGGCAAATAAAATCTTTTTCCAATAGCAATTTTAAACTATTGCCAGAATTTAGTATAACAGTATTTTCGTAAGTAATTCTATCGCTATCATTCCACACAGCAGCTTCTGCGCTAGGAAACAGTAATGTAATTTTATTATTTACAAAATCGGCATTTAGGCTTTGCATATTTTCTTGCACTTGTATAGCATAAGTAAGCGTTGCAGTATTCAGTTCTGTAGTAGATTGCAAATAACCTTCTGTACATAATTTTTTCACTTCGCTTTTTGTTAGGCGGAAGCGGATAGAATTATCTTTGATGCGAATTTTCATTTTGGTAAAGATAAAAAAAACCGCCAATAGAATTGACGGTTTTGTTTTTATAAAATTTATTCAAAAAAAATTATTGCTTAGCAAATACAGCATGGAAATTTTCTTTCTCGACTTTTACCAAAAGCAAATAATTACCTGAGGTTAAATTGCTTGTATTAATGCTGTAAGCTTCTGCACCATTTGCATTGTATTGCAAAGCAGTATATTTACCAAGCATATCTACAGCGTAAACTGTATTAATTTTTTCTGTAGTAGAAATAATAATATTATTGCTCGTAGGGTTTGGATAAACATTTAGCTTTGTGCCAATCGTATTTGCAACAGATGCTGGAATAGCCTTATTGAAAACCTTTGTTGCTATTGCCCACTCATCTCCGTTATCAGATCCATTGTCATTTACAGCGTTGCCTGCCATCTTTAAAGTAACTGCTGCTGCCGTTGGTGCAGTCCAATTAAAATTAATGGAAGTAACACCAGATACCGCACTAAATTTTTGTGTATGATGTAATTCTGTACCCATTAGCATAGTACCTGTCGGATTGCCAGAAATAGAGCCTGAAGAAAAAACTAAATCAAACCCTGCCTTTGTTTTTGTGCTATTTGTAATTTTTAATGTTACCGGGTAAACAGTACCAGAAACGTAACCAGTAGCAGGAATTCCTTCTAAAGTAACTGTGGTATTTGCAGAAGCAGAGCCATGACAAGAACCGCACCCTGCGCCACTATTGGCAGAACCCATTACGCCTTGACTTGCATTAGACGAAGAAGAAAATATAATGTAAGTTGCTATGCCTAAAAGGCCAACTACTGTAGATAAAAGTAACTTTTTTGATTTCATAAATATTTTATTTTTTAATATAGATGTAAATTTAA
>CAIXQW010000257.1 GCA_903921675.1 uncultured bacterium
ATTGCCTTTTTTTCATCTGTAAATTTAATCCTAAGAAACCGTTTTCATAAACATTGAATAAAAGATAAGCCTAGACTGAATTACAGAGATTTTTACCTCCTAATTTTGACCACATTGTCTTTTATTATGTGTTCATTGAATTTTTGATTAATGATGATGATGATGCTTGCTTGGTGCCTTTAAAAATTCATCTAATGGTACTTCATGCATATTTACTGCAAACTTAGATTCTAAGAAACTAAATAATTTTTCTGTCATTACTTGATTGTAAATTTCTTCTGTAGCTTTTCTATCTTTCAATTGCTTATCTACAATGCCTTGCATCCACTCAGCTTCAGTATCTATATCTGCCATCATGCCCATTTGCGCAAAATACTGTTTAACACTCATACGAATGCCTTGTTCTATTTCTTCGCGAGATACAGAAATTCCATTTTCATTTGCTATTTTACTGCAAATAATTTCCCAACGCATGCTATGGTCAAAACCACTCCATTCTTTTTCTACCTGCTCTGCAGATTTTGGTGTTTCGCCACCTTCAGCCAACCAACGTTTCATAAATGCTGTTGGAATTTCGATAGGTGTTTCGTGTACTAAAATTTCAAACATATCGTTGTGCAATTTATTGCGGCCTTGCTGATCCCAATAGGTTTGAATTTCTGTTTTCAATCTTTCTCTAAAATCTTCCTCGCTAGTAATACCTGCACCCTTGTATATGTCATCAAACAATCCTGCATCTAAAATTGCTTTTTCTACATGTCCAATTTTATCAATAGTCATGTTGTAATACAATTCTTTTGCGCTTTCGTCTGTAGGTTCTAACCCTAAATCCTTTAATATTGCTGGTAATAATTTTTCGTCAAATGCACTACCCAAAACTATTTCGATAGTATCATTTACCGCGCGACCCATTAATTTAGCTTGCGCATCTGGACTGAAATATTTTACCAATAACGAATTTGTTTTTTTGCCTTCTACATCTGCTGCTGCACCATTTGGTAAAAATGTTACGTTAATTACATCATCTTCGTGTGCAATTGTATCTATATCACTCATTTTACCAGCGCGATAACGTACCTTTTCTACTTCTTCGTCAATCATTTCTGGTGTTACGATAACTTTCCAAGCATCTATTGCAGCACCACCTTCTATTACAGGAATAGAAAATTCTGGTTGCAAACCTATTTCAAAATCAAATGTATAATCTTGTGGTGCATTCATATCAAAACGATAACCGGTACCATTATCTAGAGGCAATGGTCTACCAAAAAATTTTAATTTTGCTTCGCTTAAGTATTTCTCTACTTCTGTACCTGCGGTGCGTAAAATTTCATCACTAAATATATTTTCGCCATACATTTTCTTAACCAAACCTGCTGGCACCATTCCTTTACGAAAACCAGGAAGATTTGCATTTTTAGAATAGTTTTTTAATGCTTTTTGAAAGCCAGGTAAATAATCTGTAGTAGCAATGGTAACACTAATTTTTTCGTGTAGTGGACCAATATTGCTTTGGGTAACTGTTGCCATTATTGTTATTGCTTTTGTGTGTTTTTAGGAGGCGCAAAGGTAATGGTTTTTAGGTAAAAAAAGAATGGATGAACAAGTTTGAGGAACTGATAATTATTCCAAAAATTGTAATAAAAAGAAATACAGCCAAGTATTTATACTTAGCTGTATTTTGTTTATTTTTTTTAATTCAATTTATTTAATGCGTTTTTTCAGTATTAGCTGCTGCAGCATTTAACTTTTTATCATTACCACTAATAAATGTATCCAACATTATTGGTACCAAAATCAATGTCAGGAAAGTTGCAAAGCTTAGTCCAAATATCATAGTCCAAGATAATGGGCCCCAGAAAGCAACACTATCACCTCCAAAGAATAAATGTGGATTGCCAGAAGCTAATAATGTAGCAAAATCTATATTCAAGCCAACAGCCAATGGAATTAATCCAAGCATTGTAGCTGTTGCAGTTAGTAATACTGGTGTCATACGAGTGCGACCTGCCTCTAACACAGCTTCGCGAACTGACAAGCCATGCTCTAATTTTACATCAAAAAATTCTACCAGTAATATACCATTACGCACCACAATACCGGCTAAGGCCACTATACCAATTCCAGTCATAATGATACTCATATCCATTTTGGTAATAGCAAAGCCTAGCAATACACCAAAAATACTTAAAAATATTTCACTGAAAATAATGACAGACCGCTTCAAACTATTAAACTGAATCATTAATAATAAAAAGATTAATAACATAGATGTACACATTGCACCTCCTAAGAATTTACCAGTTTCTGCTTGCTCTTCTTTTTCGCCACCTTGCTTGATGCTAATTCCATCCATTGGTTTAAATTCATCTATAGCTCTACCAATTTCTGCTACTACCTCGTTGGCATTATAACCATTTAAAACATTACTACTTAATGTTATAATTCTTTTTTCGTCTTTGCGCTTAATACCGCCAAATGTATTATCGTAGTCGATGGTTCCAAAGCTACTTAACGGCACTTGGCGTACTGCACCTCCCATTCCCATATCGCGATAAGTAATGTTCAAATTTCTAATAATATCTATATTATTGCGTTGGTCTCTTTGCACACGAAGTGTAATTGGGTAATCGTCATTTGCATCTTTAAATCTACTTACTTCCATACCAAACATTGCAGTGCGCAAGTCTTGCGTAATTTGCCCAGTGCTAATACCTTCTGTATTAATTCTAGATCTATCAACATGAAACTGCATCTCTGGTTTGTTTGCCTGAAAATCGCTTTTCAATTCTTCTATACCGCCTATACTCTTATCATCTAAATATTTTTTTAGCTTTTTAGATGTAGTAATTATATCCTCTAATTTTTCGCCGGTGATTTCTAATAAAATTGGCTTTGGCGTTGGAGGACCACCACTTTCTTTATCTACCGTAATTTTAGCCCCAGGAATATTTTTTACATTCGCTCTAATTTTATCTAAAAGCGCCTGTGTACTTTTTCCTTTTCTGTCAGAAAATTTCACATAGGCTACTGTAATTTTACCACGATTTGGAAACTCTCCTACCTCGCCACTTTGCTGATCTGTAGCTCCAACTTTTACATTACTAATCACACTTGTAACCATTGGATTAAATTTATTAGAGGTAGGATCCATATCTAATGCTTGATACACTTTACCTTCTAATTGCTTTAGTACTTCGTTGGTTTTTTCTTCGTCTGTCCCTTCTGGCAAACTTAAATATACATACGTAAAGTTTGGTTCACTTTGCGGAAAGAAAACAACCTTAGGAGTGCGAGCCATAAATAATCCAAATATCAAAACAAACATTACTATGGTAGAACCCCAAACCGTTTTTTTATGACCTAAGCACCAATTTAAAAATCGCAAATATGCATTTTGGAAAGAAGGCCATACTTTGGTTTGAAAAGAGTGAATTAGTTTTACTAAAACATACTTATTTATTATATACATTAGCAATACAAACAACGAGAAATTTGCAAATGCATGTGAGCCGCTTGCATGACCTAAAATTCCCATTAATCCTAATACACCAACTGTAATACTATCCGATTTGTCCCAAATAATTTTATCCCCTTTTTCATAATCGTGTTGCTTCATAAAACTTACTGCGAATACAGGATTAAAGAAATATGCAACTACTAAAGACGCCAATAAAATAATGATTAATGTAACTGGTAGAAAGAACATAAACTCACCAATGGTTCCTTTCCAAAATGCTAAAGGAATAAATGGCATTAAGGTAGTAATAGTACCTGTAAGTACAGGTAAGAAAACTTCGCCTGTTGCTTTTTTGGTGGCTTCTAATACACTTAGGTTTTCATCATGCAAAATACGATGTGTATTTTCTATTACCACAATGGCATCATCCACTACAATACCTAAGGCTAATAAAAATGCAAATAATACAATCATATTTAGTGTAAAGCCAATACCACCCAATACCATAAATGCAATAGCACAACTCAATGGCACACTTAAACCAACAAATATGGCATTGGTTGTACCCATGAAAAATAGTAAGATAACAACCACTAAAATAAAGCCAATGATAATTGTATTTATTAAATCGTGTAGTGTAGTTTCTGTTTTATCTGCTTGTTCTCCTGTAGTAACTACACTTAATGTTTTAGGAAAATCTTTCCCTTGCATTTCTTTAATTATTTCATGAATTTTATCTGTCGCTTCTATTAGATTTTGCCCACTTGCTTTTACAATATTTAATGTAATTACATTTTTACCATTCAAGCGTGCAAAGCTTTCTTGGTCTTTGTAAGTATCTTTAACTTCGGCAATATCTTTTAGGTATATAACTGCACCAAATGGATTTTTTACTACCACATTTGCAATGTCTTCTGCAGATTTAAATGTTTGCTTGATACTTACAATTCGTTGCTCGCCATCTATTTTTATTTGTCCCGGAGTAGCTTCAATATTTTCGTATGCTACCGCTCCTTGTATATCTCTGAAAGATAATTGCGCAGCTTGCATTTTATTTAGATCTACATTAATTTGAATTTCTCTTTCTAGCCCCCCAACTTTATCTACACGCTTAATTTCCTTCATGCCTTCAATTTTGTCTTTCAACTTATCGGCATATTTTTCTAAACGAGCTAAATCAAAATTACCACTAATATTTACATACATTATTGGCAATTCACTTACATCAATATCTTTTACTGCGGGTTCTTGTGGTAAATTTTTCGGCAAGCCATTTGGATCTGCTTTCGCCTTATCTACAGCATCTTGCACATCTTGCTTCGCTTTTGGTATTTTTACGTCGGTATTAAATTCTGCAATAATTACGCTAAAATCTTGAAAAGAATTACTTGTAACTTTTTTAATACCTGAAAGATTTTTTAATTGTTTTTCTAAAGGTTTAGTTACTAAATTTTCCATGTTCTCTGGGCTGGTACCAGGGTTGATAGTTTGCACATAAATCTGTGGTAATTTTATTTCTGGAAACTGCTCTTTAGCTAGGCTATTATACATGATATAGCCAAAAGCACACACCAACACCGTTATCACATATGCTGCGCGACGATTATTGATGGGCCATATACTTGGATTGAAACTCATATTTTAATTTGATGATTTGTAAATTTTTAATTTATGAATTAGCTAATTAGCTAATTCATAAATTAACGGATTTGCTTATTGGTTTTTTATTATTTGGTTTAAAATTTTTAATTAGCAAATTAATTAGCCACTTGCACATGATCACCTTCATTCAAATCGGCATAGCCATTTGTAATTACTTTTTCGCCAAGCGTTAAGCCACTTAAAATTTCTACTTTCCCTAAATAGCTTTCGCCAAGTGTAACTGGTTTTAATTTAGCAGTGCCATCTTCTTCCATTACATACACATAATCTTCTGCACCTATTTTTTGTATGATACCTGCAGGCAATACAAATGCTCTGTCATTTCTATAACCAACAATGCGCGCTTTTACAATCATATTTGGTCTTAATTTTCCATTTTGCGCTACAGGAATTTCTGCGGTAAATGTTCTGCTGATCGGATTAATTACTTTAGTTACGTAGCCAACTTTTGCAATCATTGTATCATTCAAATCTGGGAAAATCAACATTACTTGGTCGCCTCCTTGTACTCTTGCACCATAATTTTCTGCAATTTCTGCTTTTACTTTTAATGCACTATTGCTTACAATTCTAATACCAATTGGCATTCCTGGACTAACCGCACTGCCTTGTTTTATATCTACAGCATCTACCACACCACTAATAGGAGCAACGATATTATACATTGTTTTTTGTGTAGTTAAAGTTGTTCTTTTACGGATTAGTGCTTCAAAATTATTTTTTGCAGATAGCAATTGTACTTCCGTACCAATCTCTTGATCCCACAAACGCTTTTGCTTGTCGTATATTGTTTTTGCAAAAGAAATTTGTTGATCCAATTCTGCCATACCATCATTTAGCACATTTGCTTTAAGTGTAGCTACCACTTGGCCTTTATTTACATATTGCCCATTGTGTACAAAAATATTTTGTATCACACCTGGCATTTCTGGGCTAGCTACTTGGTTATTATCTGCATCTACTTTTCCTTGTACATCTATATAGTTAATAAAAGTAGTTGGAGTCATGCTATTAATTGCTACAGACACTGGCACAATTGTATCGTTTTTGCCAAGCTCTTTTTCTAGAATAGCTATTTGGTCTTTTTTACTTTGTAATTCTTTTTTCAGCGTTGCTAATTGTGCATTTTTATCTTTTGTTTTTTTTCCGCCACAAGATGCCAATGTTATTGCTGCTAAAAGTGTAATGATTGCTATTTGTTTCATTGTTGTATCGTTGAATTGTTATTTATGTTTGTATTGTTATATTGTTTTTTTAATTGTGTGCAGTTAGCCAAGGGATTACCTTATTTTAAATTCTTACTACTTGATACTTATATCTTGATGCTTATATCTAATATCTCCCTACTCTTTATTAAATAATCCTAATGCTTTTTGTAAATCTATTTTGCTGATAGTAGCATCATACAAAGCACTTAAATAATTGGTTTGCGCTTCTTTTAAAGATGTTTGTGCTTGTAAAATTTCCAATGTGCTGCCAAGTCCTTCTTTATTCTTCTTTTGTGCTACATCAAATACTTTTTGTGCCAATGCAATATTTGTTTGTTGATTGTTTAGGCTTTTTAAATTATTTTTTAGATTGGTGCGCGCTGCATTGCTCTCCAAATCAACTACATCTTTAAACATATCCATGTCCAAATCATTTTTTTGCAATGTCAATTCTATTTCTTTCAAGGTATTTTTTCTTCTGCCACCATCAAACAAACCCATACTTGCTTGCACACCTATCATACTGCTTGGGTACCATGGCAATGTTACAAATTCATACAATCTTTTTCCACCGGTACTTGCACCTAATGTACCAATTGCAACAACTGTAGGCAAATTACTTTTTTGGGTTCTAGTTAAATTATATTCATTTAATTTTTTTGCAGTTTGCATCAATTGAATTTCTATTCTATTATTATAATCTGCTTCTTGGTCTATTAGGTTTGCCGATAAACCATCTGCTTCTAACTTTTCTGTCAGCACAATTTGTTCTGTTAAATCCATGCCCATCTGAAACTTTAATAAGTTTCTACCCAGCTGCACTAAGTTGTCAATTTTTTCTTTTTCTACGGTCAAATTATTTCGCGATACAGTTAGCTTATCTACATCTATTTTTTCTACAAAACCTTCTTTAAACATAGCGCTCATTGTAGTTTCTAATTTTTGTAGCAAACTAATATTATCATCCAGTAGTTTCACTCTTTCTTGCGCTATCAAGCAATTGTAATATGCTTTAGTAACATCTACTTTTAATTGCTCTTCTGTTCGCTTTGTATTAAGGTGTGTTAAATTTTCAATTGTTTTGCGAGCTTGCAATGCCACGAATATTTCGCTATTAAATAATATTTGCGAAACGGTTAAAGTACAAGATCCGGAGTATGGCAATGCAAATTGTAAAGCATTATACTCTTTAGCATTAGCAGCTGCTGCTGCTATAGCTGCGTAGTTTACCACACTACTATCTATAGGTGCATATATATTACCAAAGCTAAAAATATCTGCGCGGCTTCTACTTTTTGGAACTATAGGAAAACCTTGCAATCCACCACTAAGGCTTACTTGTGGGTATACTGCACTTCCAATTTGTGCATTTTTGGCTACCTGAATTTGTTCATCTAAGCTGCTACTTTTAAGGCTTGCTTTATTTACAATAGCATAGTTGATGCATTCTTGCAAACTCATATTTTGTTGTGCAAAACCAATTACAGAAATCAG
>CAIXQW010000258.1 GCA_903921675.1 uncultured bacterium
ATATTTTTTAGAAAAACAGATTATTGGAATTTCGTTTGCAGCGTACTTGATGGCATATACTGGATTATTTCCTTCGCTAATTTGCAATACCTGAAAGCCTTGTGCAATAAGTGTTTCGGCTACTTTGCCAAACATTGCTGTAGCTTCTGTGCCGCCAGAATAGCAATATACATGATGAATTCTAAAATGATATGCCATTATTTGCGCCCATATTTGCCCCAAATGGCTTCTTCTGGAATTGTGTGTGCAAATAAAATTTAAGCGGATGGTTTCTTGTGCAGTTAATTTTTCTTGCACATAAGCAATCATTGGTTGTAATACATTTTTTCTTTCTTCAGAAATTTTATCTGTAGAAAATAACGAAATAGTTTTTAATAATTCTGAATTCATTATTTAAAATATTTTTGTTTCAAATACAAGCTAGCTTTTACCAATAATATAAGCACCGGCACTTCTACCAATGGACCAATTACTCCTGCAAATGCTTGCCCAGAATTTACACCAAACACGCCAATAGATACTGCAATGGCCAATTCAAAATTATTACCGGATGCAGTAAATGCTACAGAAGCTGTGTCTGCATAGGTAGCTCCGATAGCTTTAGCTACTATAAACATTAGGCTGAACATCACCAGGAAAAACACAATTAAAGGCATGGCTACTTTAATTACATCTATAGGTATTTGTACAATCATTTGCCCTTTTAGGCTAAACATTACAATTATCGTAAACAGTAATGCTATCAAACTAAAAGGCGATATTTTAGGAATAAATTTTGTTTGCAACCATTGCTCTCCTTTGGTATTTTTTACAATTATTCGGCTAAGCATTGCTGCAATAAATGGAATACCTAAATAGATAAAAACTGTTTTTGCAATTTCTGCAATAGTAATATTAATGGCTAAACCTTTGATACCAAATAAAGGCAACATAATTTGCAAATAAAAATAGGCGTAGGCACTAAAAAATAATACTTGCAAAATGCTATTGATACCTACTAAGCCTGCTGTTAATTCTCTATTGCCACCAGATAATTCACTCCAAACAATTACCATCGCTATGCAAGGCGCAAGGCCAATAATGATTAAACCTGTCATATAATCTGGATGATGTTGTAAAAACAAAATGGATAATAAAAACATTAAAAATGGTCCTACAATCCATGTAATCAATAAAGACACTAGCAATAGTTTTGGCTTGGCAAATATCTCTTTCATTTTAGAGAAATTTACTTTTACCAAAGGTGGATACATCATAATAATTAATCCAATTGCCAATGGAATATTGGTAGTGCCAATAGATAGTGAATTGGTGAAATTGGCAATGCTTGGTATAAAATAGCCAAGTGCTACGCCAATTGCCATTGCCAAAAATATCCATAGCGTAAGGAATCTGTCTAAAAATTTAAGTTTTGGTTGCATATTATTTACAGTGTTGTTTAATTATTTTTTGTCCTAAAAAATGTTGAAATAATTGTTTGGCTATTTTCCAATTTTCTTCGCAAATGCAATATTGCACGCTTGGTGGGGTAGTAGTACCTTTTATTAATCCGGCAGCTTTTAATGCATTTAAATGCTGTGATATGGTAGATTTTGCAATGGGTAATTCTGCTGCCATATCACCGTGATAGCAGCAGTTTTGCGAGTTTAATAATTGCAAAATAGCAATGCGCACAGGGTGGCTAAGTGCTTTTGCAAAAAGTGCTAATTGCTCTTGCTCAGAAGTATAATTATTTAATTTCTTTTTAGCTGGCATTTTTATTTATTGTTCGTAAAAATACGAATAATAAATAAAAAACAAAATAAAAACGCCTAACATTTCTGCTAGGCGTTTTCTAAAAATTATTAGTTGTAATGATTAATTACCACCATCCATTTTCTTTTTCAAATCAGCTAATGCGCCAATATCTCCTAATGTAGCTTTTTCTACTTTAGTTTGGATATTTTTTACTGTTTTAGCAGTAGCTTCTTTTTCTGCATTACGTGTTTGACGCTCTGCTTCTTTTTCGTCTTCTTTCATAATCTCCCACATTTTGCTGTGGCTAACCATGATGCGTTTTTCGTTGCGGTCAAATTCCAATACAATAAATTGTAATGTTTCGTCTACACCAGCCATTTTCTCGTCTTCTTTTTTCAAGTGGCGAGTAGGGCAGAATGCTTCTAAACCATATTGTAATTGAATAATTGCACCTTTGTCTTCTTTACGCAATACCACACCTTCGTGTTGGCTTCCGATAGGGAATACAGTTTCAAAAGTGCTCCATGGATCATCTTCTATTTGCTTATGTCCAAGGCTCATTTTACGCGTATCGCTTTCTAAACTTAATACTACACACTCCACTTCATTACCTACTTTCGTAAATTCGCCAGGGTTGTTGAAACGCTTAGTCCAGCTTAAATCGCTAATGTGAATCATTCCACCAATACCTGGTTCTAATTCTACAAATACACCATAAGGAGTAATGTTTTTAACTACACCTGTGTGGCGAGAATCTACACCATATTTTTGCTCGATGTTACTCCATGGATCATCAGTCATTTTTTTGATGGATAAACTCATTTTGTGCTCAGGCTTGTCAATAGAAACAACAATTGCTTCATGCTCATCGCCTAATTTGAAGTATTCTTTTGCATTGATTGGTTGATTGCTCCAAGAAATTTCGCTTACATGTACAAGACCTTCTATACCAGGTAACACTTCTATAAATGCACCATAATCTTCGATGTTTACTACTTTACCTTTTACTTTATCACCTTCTTTTACATTACCTTCAAGGCTTTCCCAAGGGTGAGGCGTTAATTGTTTTAAACCTAAGCTGATACGTTTTTTCTCGTCATCAAAGTCTAATACAACCACATTTAATTTCTGACCATTTTCTAATACTTCGCTAGGGTGATTTACGCGGCCCCAGCTAATATCTGTAATGTACAATAAGCCATCCAAGCCACCTAAGTCGATGAATGCACCAAAGTCTGTTACATTTTTGATAGTACCTTCTAATACTTGTCCTTTTTCTAATGAACCAATGATAACGCTACGTTGTGCTTCGATATCACTTTCAATTAATGCTTTGTGCGATACAACTGCATTTTTGATGATTTCATTAATTTTTACAACTTTAAACTCCATTGTACGGTGTACAAATTGGTCGTAGTCTGTAACTGGTTTCACATCTATTTGAGATCCTGGTAAGAATGTTTCCATACCATATAGGTCTACAATAAGTCCACCTTTTGTTTTGCTTGTTACGTATCCTTGTACAATTTCACCAGTTTTGTAAACTTCTACAATTCTATCCCAAGCGCGGTGTTGGCGAGCCATTTTGCGGCTTAACAACAATTGACCATTGCGGTCTTCTTTGTCTACCACTAATACTTCAATAGAATCGCCGATAGCCAATTCTGGCATGTCGCGGAATTCGTTTAATGAAATTAGTCCATCGCTTTTAAAGCCAATGTTTACAACTACGTCGGTTTTTGTTAAACCTACTACAGTACCATTCAACAAAGTGTTTTCTTCAATGTTGGTGAATGTTTTGTCGTACTGTGCGTCGTACATTTTTTGATCTTCTTTGCTGTAACTAGTTACATTTCTTTTGTCCACGCTCCAATCGAAATCGTCGTGGGCTGTTGCGTTGATGTTTTGATTTTCTGTCAAGATTTTTGTCCTCCTTTTTAAATGAGATTTATTCGTTCTACTCCATGTAAAACGAGGCGCAAAGGTAATAAAATATGATGTAATTTCATAAAACCACTAATAATTATTGCTTTTATTAACCAAATTTTCAATGATTTTTAGCAATAATTGGGGTGGAAATGGTGGTTTTGGTGATTATTTGTGGGCAGATAGTGAGGAGGGAACTGAAATTTTATAATGATGCCATAAAAGCAGGCAATAGTTTTGTAATATACCTTTTTTCATGTTGGCCTGATTTCTACTTTCAAAAAAAATAGTTTTTGTAATACCTATATTTTTTTAACCTCCTGAATGTTATTCAATAAAAAAAAGTAACTACTTGATTGCGCATAATTTGCAACAAAATACAATTACCTTTTACTCCACCATTCACTATTCTCACTTTCTACCAATTCCATAGCGCCTTGCTCCATCAATAATGCTTTAATAGCCGCAGCTGCCGCTGCTTTGGCTTCTAGGGTGTTTTGTGTAATTAATTTTTCGGGGCTAAAATATTTTGCCACAAAATGTGTATCAAATTTTCCTTCTACAAATGCTGGCTGATGAATAGCCCATTTGCCAAAAGACAATGTAGTTTCTAAGCCAACAATTCTAAAATCGTTAATTGCCTTAGTAAGTTTTTCAATCGCCTCATTTCTAGTAGGAGCATGTGCTATTAATTTAGCAATCATAGGGTCGTAATAAATAGGAATTTCCATGCCTTGCTCGTAGCCATCATCTACTCTTATGCCTTCGCCTTTTGGTATTTCATATTTTTTTAAGGTGCCAATATCTGGCAAAAAGTTATTTTGCGGATCTTCTGCACATACACGCAATTCTATTGCATGCCCATCCATAGGAATATCTTCTTGTGTAAAAGATAATTTTTCGCCACGCGCTGCCAATATTTGTTGCTCTACAAGGTCTATACCTGTTATCATTTCGCTTACACAATGCTCTACTTGTAAGCGCGTATTCATTTCTAAAAAATAAAAATGCAATGCATCATCTACCAAAAACTCAACAGTACCTGCTCCGCTGTAATTGCAACTACGGGCCACATTCATAGCACTTTCTCCCATTGCTTTGCGCACTTCTGGGGTAAGGCAACTGCTTGGTGCTTCTTCTATTAATTTTTGGTGTCTGCGTTGTATACTGCATTCTCTTTCGTGCAAATAAACATAATTGCCATGCTTATCGCCTAGCACTTGAATTTCGATATGCTTAGGGCTTGCTACATATTTTTCTATAAACACACTATCATCGCCAAAGCTAGCTAAGGCTTCGCTTTTGGCAGCATTCATTTGCTCTTCTAGTTCTGCTTCGTTTTCTACAATGCGCATTCCTTTTCCGCCACCACCAGCACTAGCTTTTATTAGCAATGGAAATCCAGTTTCTTTGGCAATTGTTCTTGCTTCTGCAATATCTTTCAATGGCGTATCTGTACCTGGTACCATTGGCACATTGTACTTTTTGGCTGCTTGCTTGGCACCAATTTTTCCACCCATAATTTCTATACTATAAGCACTTGGGCCTATAAATGTAATGCCAGCTTTTTCGCAAGCCTCACTAAAGCTTGCTCTTTCACTTAAAAATCCATAGCCAGGATGTATGCCATCTGCACCACAAGCTTTGGCTACTTCTAATATTTTATCTGCTAATAAATAACTTTGATTGCTAGGCGCAGCGCCAATGCAAAATGCTTCATCAGCAAATTTTACAAACGGCATATAAGCATCTACATCGCTATAAACTGCTACAGTTTTAATTCCCATTTTTTTTGCAGTACGCATTACACGCAATGCTATTTCTCCGCGATTAGCTACAAGTATTTTTTGCATTTCTTTTAGATTGATAGATAATTAGATTGGTAGATTATTAGATGTAAGACATAAGTATCAAGACATAAGTATCAAGATGCGTGTAGTGAAGAGTTGGACCTTCAAAAAAAAGATTTTGCTAATTTTTAAATCTAAAAATCTAATATCTTGATTCTTGATACTTACTACTTGTTACTACTATACCGTCATTAATTCTTTTTCTTTAGTTGCACAAACGGCATCAATTACAATTATTTTTTTATCAGTATGTTGCTGCACATTATCTTCTGCACTTTTAGCAAGGTCTTCGCTTAAGCCATCTTTTTGTAGTTTTTTAATTTGTTCAATCGCATCTCTACGAATATTACGCACTGCAATTTTTGCTTGTTCGCCTTCTGCATGAGCCTTTTTTACAAATTCCTTACGACGTTCTTCGCTCAATGGCGGCATAAACAATTTAATTGCGCTTCCATCATTACTTGGGGTAACTCCTATATTGCTGCTGAAGATTGCACGCTCTATTGGTGCTAGCATATTTTTTTCGTAAGGTGTAATGCTAAGTGTTCTAGCATCTATATTATTTACATTTGCAGCTTGATTTACAGGAGTAGGCACACCATAATAATCTACAACTATACCGTCCAACATATCTGGATTTGCTTTGCCTGCTCTAATTTTTACCAATTCAGATTCTAAATGGGCAATTGCTTTGGTCATTCCCTTTTCTGCTTCACTGATGATTGTGCTTGTTTCCATATTTTATGTAGTGTTATTTAAATATTGGGTAAAAATACAGATATTCTTATAGATTACTGTATTGTAAAAAATTATTTTTATTAGGAAAATGATGCAAAATGCAAACTTATCTACCGCAATTGTTTAATTTCGCAGCTACATGGGTCATAAAAAATTAATAAGATTTGCAGCTATCAAAGAGTTAAAGAATGTGCTTGAATTTCCTGAAAATATGAAAGGAAAATGGCAGGAGTTTTTCGGCAACAAAAATCCAATCTATTTAGAATTGGCATGTGGCAAAGGAGAATACACACAAAATAGAGCGCAGCAAGAAGCAGATAAAAATTTTATTGGTATAGATATTAAAGGCAACAGAATGTATATTGGTGCAAGAAATTGTAACGAAATGGGATTGAAAAATGCGGCATATTTACGCATTAGTATTGATACCATTACAGATTATTTTGCCCCTGATGAAGTAGATGAAATTTGGATTATTTTTCCGGATCCATTTTTAAGAGATAGCAAAGACAAAAATAGATTGACACATGCTAAATTTTTAGCTAAGTATCAGCAAATATTAAAACCAAATGCCACAATCAATTTAAAAACAGATAGTAAACCTTTATTTGATTTTACACAAGAAGTAATTGCAGAAAATAATTGCATGGTGCAATATATCAATCATAATATATATGCAGAAGGCGAAGCGCCTTACCCATTGGATATTAAAACGCATTACGAAAAAATGCATTTGGCAGATAATAGAATTATACAATATGTAAAATACACATTGCCTACAGCTGCGATTGTGCCGCCAAAAAGAAAAAGTAAAATACAAGAAGAAGAAGATGCCAACACCACCAACATCTGATACGAAAGATTTTTATCAAAAAGTGTATGCATTGGTAAGAAAAATTCCAAAAGGGAAAGTGTGTACTTATGGTATAATAGGAGAGGCTTTGGGTGGTAGAATTAGTGCAAGAATGGTAGGTTGGGCAATGAATGGCGCGCATCATATTACTCCACCAGTACCTGCACATAGAGTGGTAAATAGAAATGGGATGCTTACTGGTAAATTCCATTTTGCAACACCTACTTTAATGGCAGATTTATTGGCGCAAGAAGGTTTGCAAATAGAAAATGACATTATACTTAACTTTAAAAATCATGTATGGCAGCCGTAAAAAAAAATGCATTAGTTCTAGATGTTGCAGCTATTGAAGAAGAGTTTTTTGAATATGCAATAGTATACGGCTTGCGATTTTCGGAAGAGCCATATTATTGCGCTTGTTTTTTAAATCATCATGTAGGAACTAATTTCAAGCGCAATAAATATTTTTTTATGGAGCACGAAAATTTGTTTGATTTATACGAGTGCTTTGATAAAAAATTATCTATAGAGCATCTATTGTATACCAACCACAGAAATGGGAATTATATGATTAGAGAGCTAAGAGGTTTCCAATATTTTTGGATGCTAAAAGGCGAGGATGCAGCTTATATTTACATTAATACAGTGCAGCAAAAACTAAAAGAACTGAATTTGCCTATAGAATTGCAGATGATAGAATTAGAAAAAATTACCAACAAAAACGTTTTCATTTTTTAAAAACTACAACTCATGTGGAAAGAAGAAAATAACCAATTATGTAAAACATTTACATTCCCTACATTTATGGAAGCATTTGATTTTATGAGCATGGTAGCTGTAATAGCCGAAGAAATGAATCATCACCCTTGGTGGAGTAATGTGTATAATAAAGTAGAAATAAAATTAAGTACCCATGATGCAGATAATACAATTACAGCATTGGATTACGAATTGGCTAAGAAAATTGATTTTATAGTAAAGTAATAAGAAACTAATCAGCCTCTGTCCAAGTATGATCTGCTAATAGTTTTACTCCTCCAATATGTGCTTTATAATGTCCGCTTCCACCTCCCCAATCGCTTGGAGAAATTAAACTTAATGTATGTTCTCCTGAATGTTTTTCATATAAATGATAGATTTGCCCAATTTGTGGTACAAAATTTATTTTAGCATCATAGATAAGTAAACTTAAGTCTTTCCGGCGTTTTATTTCATTAGCTTGTTGTGCCAATAGTTCTATTTGTTTGCGTATTTGATCTAAATGCATATCAGTTTGCTCTGCCATGGCCAGCAATGCTTTATGCTTAATGGAGCCTTGCTGTGTGGGTTGAATTGCAACTCCACTTACACTATGCGCATAAGGCAACACACTCAATTGACGATGGTAGATATCCTGTTTAACAAGTGGCTCATTATTTTCTGATTTGCCAATTTGTTTTACAATTAATAATCCTTTACTATTTATTTCAAAATTAGTTTCAAACACAATTTTATCTTGCTGTGTAGCTTTTAATTGCATCAAATAACTACCCTCAAAATTAGTTTCTATACTTTGTGCTACTTCTGGATATTCAAATGGATAGTTTATACTAGGTTCGCTACTTATTTTATAGCTTGTTTGCTGCATTGTATTGTCATAAGTGTACCAATGCCAATCTAAATGCAATATATCATTTATTGCTTCTATTTTAAGAATCATACTTTTTGGCGCTGTTCCATGACTGTATTGGCATTTTTCTGGTATCAATTGCCATGATCCAAGAAAATTATATGCATTATTATTACTCACTTTGTAAAATTAATGGGAACTAATTATTTTTGATAATATATTTAGTGATGTGGAATAGAAAAACTAAAAGTATCCATTCATAGTTAGAATTCAGCCATTCATCAACTTTCTCAAAATTGAATTACAATTTATTTTACATTTGATATTCAAATTGAAAACAAAATAAAATGGCGCACGACATTGATTATTTTATCTACGGCGAAGAAATGCAATATGTAGAAATAGAATTAGATCCTCAAGAAACTGCTATAGCGGAAGCTGGTAGTTTTATGATGATGCAAGATGGTATAGAGATGCAAACAATTTTTGGTGATGGATCGCAGAATGCAAATGGCAGTGGATTCATGGGCAAATTATTAAATGCAGGAAAGCGCATATTAACTGGTGAAAGTTTATTTATGACTGCCTTTACAAATGTAGGGCAAGGTAAAAAAAGGGTAAGCTTTGCAAGCCCTTATCCTGGAAAAATAATTGCATTAGATTTGGCCGCATTAGGAGGAAAGATAGTAGCACAAAAAGATAGCTTTTTATGTGCTGCAAAAGGAGTAAGTGTTGGTATAGAATTTCAACGCAAGTTAGGCACAGGATTGTTTGGCGGCGAAGGATTTATTATGCAAAAATTAGAAGGAGATGGCCTAGCATTTATGCATGCCGGTGGGCATGTACTAGCGCGTGAATTGCAGCCAGGTGAAGTTTTAAAAGTAGATACTGGTTGTATAGTTGCATACACTAAAGATGTAGATTATGATATAGAATTTGTAAAAGGAGTTCGCAATATGATATTTGGGGGCGAAGGAATGTTTTTTGCCACATTGCATGGTCCAGGTAAAGTATGGATGCAAACATTGCCTATTAGCAGATTAGCAAGCCGCATTGTAAGCTATGGTGGATTAAATAGAGGCAAAGAAAGTGGCAGTGTACTAGGTGGTTTAGGCAATTTATTAGATGGTGATGGGTTTTAAATAATCACTGAAAAATAAATTAAAAGTTTGTGGTTGCATTACTTCAAACTTTTTTTTTATCCATTAATGAATGTTTATCACACTTTCTACACAAAGTAAAAATTAAATGCCGAATAGATGATACGAGTGTAATAAAAATCTACTATCTTCGCATCGTTATCGGTTTTATACATGATTGTATAAATGAAAAGGGAAGCCGCGTGAGAGTCCGGCACTATACCCGTAGCTGTATATTGATAGAATTTTATAATTCTGTTTTATAGCAAATGCCACTGATTATTTGGGAAGGCGCTATAAAAAAATCAATGAGTCAGAAGACCTGCCTATAGCAAAGCATTCAACACTTTCGGGAAAAAAAGTGAGTGGTATTGCAAGTCTATTTACTTAGATATGCATTATTATTTTCATTTTATATTCGTTGTGTTTACTATATAAAAATGAAAAGATTTTTTTACATATTATTTTTTGCATTGTTGCCAACTATTTGTGGTGCACAATTAGATACTATGCATGTTATAGACGCTATTATGGTATATCCATCATCTCAAAAATTAAAAAGCCTAGGGATGAATGTACAAGAAATAGATTCTGCAAAATTGCAAATTCAATCCTTTAATTCCCTGCAAAGTATTTTGAAAAATTATTCGCATGTTTTTGTAAAAGACTATGGTGCAAATTATTTAAGTACAATTTCTGTAAGAGGTAGTAATGCTAGTCAAGTTTCTACCATGTGGAATGGATTTAATTTAAGCATGCTTAGCCAAAGCTTGATAGATTACAACTTGATTCCCAATTTTTTAATAGACAAAATGAATGTACAATATGGCGGAAATAGCGCTGCCAATAGCACAGGAGCGATTGGTGCTACTATTAATTTGCAATCCAATTTGCAATTCTATAGAGGGGAATTTTTAAAACTTGGCTATCAGCTTGGTAGTTTTTCTGCAAAAAATAAATATGGTCAATATTATTATAGTAATAATAAGTTTGTAAATAGTACAAAATTGGTTGTAAATAAAGCTATAAATAATTTTGATTTTTATGAAAAGGGCAGCGCCTTATTCCCCAAATTAAAATTAGAAAACAACCAATTTCAACAAATTGCATTGTTGCAAGAAAATAATTATGTTATTGACAGAAGGCACACAATAGGTAGCGGCATTTGGTGGCAGCAAACCAACAGGCAATTGCCACCTACTATTACATCTGCAAATAAAAATGAAACACAAATAGACAATCATACCAGGGCTTATTTGCATTTATCTGGCAATTATGGTTTATACCAGCATGAGGCACATGTGGCTGCAAGTTCTGAATATTTGCAATACAACAATCCTAGTTTACAATTAATAGACAATTACACCACCAATAGAATTTCTTTAGAAAGTAGCCACCAACTTAATTTTGCAAAGTTGTATATCAATGGAACTGCTCAATACAATTATGGGCAAATGATTAGTAAACAATATACTGACAATCCAACTCAACACCGATTTGCAGCGCAATTAGCTGCAGCAAAAAAAATGTTTCATCAAAAAATAAATACAATTATTAATATCAGGCAAGAAATAGTAAATCAGCAATTATTGCCTTTTATTTATAGTGTTGGAACAGAATATCAAATAAATTATCATTGGCAATTAACAGCCAATATAAACCGTGTATTTAGATTGCCTACATTCAATGATTTATTTTGGGCAGGCGCAGGCAACCTCAACTTGCTGCCAGAAAAAGGAGTTGCGCAAGAAATTGGCATCAATTATAAAGTAGCAAAAAAATACCCTCATGAAGTTTATATTTTAGAATTAGGCAATATTGCTTCGCCAAGCAAAGCTAATTTTGGAGTTCATATATTTAATAGAAATATTAATAATTGGATATTGTGGACACCTGATAATACTTCTATTTGGCGCCCCCAAAATGTTTTAGCTGTTTGGAGCAGAGGCCTAGAAATAAATGCTACACATCAATTTACAATTAAAAAATGTAATGTGCAGTACACAGTGCTTTATACATACTTAAAAAGTACTAATGAAAAAGTGAATGCTGCAATGATTAATGCCTTGCATCAACAACTAATATATACACCTAGCCACCAAGCATCCCTCAATTTAGATGCGAGTTATAAACAATGGCAAGTAATCTATAATGCACAATGGGTTAGCAACAGGTTTACCACATCAGATAACAATCAAGCATTGCCCTGGTATACTGCTGCTAATTTACAAATTAGAAAAAATGCTAATTGGAAAAAGCAAAGCATTACTATTGCTGCAGGTATCAATAATATTTTTAACCAAAATTACCAAGTGATTGCATTTAGACCTATGCCACTTCGTAATTATTTTTTATCTTTCAACTTTCTATTACATCGTCAAACACAAAAATTAAAAATATAATGAAAAAAAATCAACTATTCTTGTTGGCAATAGCCTTCATCTTTTTATTTAGCTGCCGCAATAATAATAACATTATTACTAATAGCCAATACAGTAATGGAGCCTTTGTAATAGAACAAGGTAACTTTATGAATGGAACTGGCACACTTAGTTTTTTAAATAAAACCAATAATGAATTTACCAAAGATATTTTTGGATCAAAAAACGGTTTTGCTATCGGCAATGTGCTGCAAAGCATGAATATTTTTGATAATGTTGGCTATTTGGTAGTAAACAACGCAAACAAAATTGTTACTTTCGATCCAAGTAATATGGCCTATCAATCTACAATTAATGGCTTACAATTACCTCGTTATATCAAACAGATAAATAGCCAAAAAGCGTATATTAGTGAGTGGGGTTCAGGTGTATCTGATGGTGCAATTCAAGTTTACGATTTAAATACAAAATCAATTGTAAAACGAATAGTTGTAGGTAATGGTGCAGAGCAAATTTTAGTGTATGGCGATAGAGCTTATGTAACTTGTAATGGTGGTCTAGGTAATTCGGATAGTATGGCCATTATCAATATCAATACTGATGTGGTAATTGGTAAATTAGCTATTGGTGCTAATCCAGAAAGTATGGTACAAGATGCAGATAACAATATTTGGGTATTATGCAAAGGCGCTTGGAATAGCACTTTTACAGCATTGACTAAGACTGGTAGTTTGGTTAGATACAATACATTTACAAATACAATAGATAGAAATTTTCCAATGACTGATTTGTATTCTCAACCAGTTGGGTTATGTATGAATGCCGCAAAAACAAGATTGTATTATGCATACAATGGTGGAATGTGGTTTTTTGATAAAACTTCATCTGCTTTACAACCTGTACAATTTGTATGGGGGCAATTTTATAATATTGCTGTAGATCCTAGCACAGATATTATTTACACTGCAGATGTAAAAGATTATGTAAGCAATGGTTTGGTTCGTCGTTACGATATATACGGAGGAAAAATAGATAGTTTTTCAGTAGGTATTATGCCAAGTGATTTTTATTTTACACATCACTAATGTCTCAAAATTGCAAACTTTGTCATGCAGAATTCAAATGCGAAGTTCATAATATTGAACATTGTTGGTGTTATCAATATCCTGCAATTTTACCAATAGATGAAACTGTTAATTGCATTTGCGAAAATTGCTTAATAGAAAAAATTTCAGCAAGGATAAAAGACATTTGTATGAAAGACTATGACAATTTAGATAGAGAAACGAAGCTGTTGATAAAGCAATTACCTAAAACAAAGAAACTATTGGCAGACATAGATTATACTATAGAAAATGGTTTATATGTATTTAGTAAATGGTATCATTTAAAAAGAGGATATTGTTGTGGTAATGGCTGCAAAAATTGTGCTTTTTAAAAATCTGCAAATAAAAAATTTTATAAAAAAATGGACCGAATTTATTCGGTCCATTTTTTTATAGGTTGTTTTTAAATTTATTAAAATGGTAAATCATCCGCTGCTCCACCATTATCAAAGCTAGGAGCTGCAGTATTGGTAAATGTTTGCACAGCAGGTGCAGGAGCACTTTGCGGTGCAGATTGATTGTATTGATTATCTCCGCTTTGTTGCTGATTATCTCTATTACTGCCACCTACAAATTGCATTTCTCTAACGCGTAAACGAAGCGAAGCACCTTGTTTACCATCTTTTGTGGTATAAACTTCTACATGCGGAGTGCCTTCTACAAAAACAGTTTTTCCTTTCATCAAATATTGACCAACATTCGCTTCTGTCCAATAGGCACAATCTACCCAAGTAGTTCGTTCTTGCATATTTCCTTGCTGATCTTTATATTTTTCAGAATGTGCAACTGTAAAGTTGATAACTGTTTTTCCATTTACAGTGTTAATCACTGCATCTCTTCCTAGATTCCCTATTACTTGTAATTTTATCATTGTCTTGCTTGTTTAATATTTAGATTGTCGAAGCTATGGAAAATTTTGGAATTCATGCAACAATGGGGAAAAATTGTTATTTGTAAAAATAATAATTACATCACATTTGTATTGAAAATAGAGATTCATTCCATTGCTATTCTTTGAAAATATAAAATGGTATAAAGGGCGAAAGGGTGCACTAAAACTGCATCGGATTAATGTTCAATTTGTTTACTAAATCATTATCCTTTAGCTTTACAACATGCCAGATCAAGAGCCCAAACCACAGCGTAGAGTAAGATATAAGGGTACACATCCTAAAAATTATAAGGAGAAGTATAAGGAACTACAACCGGAGCAATACGCAGAAGATATAGCAAAGGTATTGCAACAAGGGCGAACGCCAGCTGGTATGCATCGCTCTATATGTGTGGCAGAAATTTTAGAAATTTTAAAAATTCAACCTGGTGAAGTAGGATTAGATGCTACACTGGGATTTGGCGGCCATAGTGCAGAAATGTTGAAAAAACTACAAACGCCAGGCAAATTATTTGCATTAGATGTAGACCCAATTGAATTGCCAAAAACTAAAGAAAGATTGGCGGCAATGGGCTTTGGCGAAGATGTTTTAGTAATTAGAAAAATGAATTTTTCTAATATAGATGTTATAGTATATGAGTCAGGTTTGTTCAATTTTATATTAGCAGATTTAGGAATTTCTTCTATGCAAATAGATAACCCAGATAGAGGTTTTTCGTTTAAAATAGATGGTCCATTAGATTTAAGACTGAATCCAAATAGTGGCAAATCTGCAGCTGCATTATTAAAAACAATAACGAAGGCGCAATTAATCGAAATTCTGATAACCAATGCCGATGAGCCTTACGCAGAGCAAATTGCAGAAGCAATTATTGCTAACTTAAAAAATGGATCTGCAATCGAAACCACCACCCAATTGCGAGAAATAATTATCTCAGTAGTACAAACTATTCCAAATTATACAAAAACAGACCATGTAAAAAAAGCTTGCCAACGCGTATTTCAGGCTTTGCGAATAGCTATTAATAACGAGTTTGGTGTATTAGATAAATTTTTGGAAAAACTACCAAATGCTTTAGCAAAAGGTGGCAGGGTTGCAATACTTTCCTTTCATTCAGGTGAAGATAGGCGCGTAAAAAAGTCGTTTCAATATTTTTTTAGATAATGAATCTATGCTTCCATTTATCCAGATATGATTATGCCGAGTGTAGAAGAATTCGCCGCAAATACAAGAGCAAAATCTGCAAAATTGAGGTGGGCTGTTAAAGGGTAAGCTAGAATATTATATTACTCCATTTATTTTAAATATTCTTAATTTATAAACACCATTTAAAATCTGTTAAAAATTTTAGCAATTCCACTTTGCATGCCTTACATTTGCAAATACACCAAAATTTTATGCTTTTAGCAATTACAGTTTCTTATTTATTGGGCAAAGCTGCATTAATAGGCGCAATAGTAGCCGTTAGTTTGGGACTTGCCATGTACAGCACTTGGGCAGAGCGCAAAGTAGCCGCCATCATGCAAGACAGAGTTGGTCCGCAGCGTGCAGGGCCTTTTGGTTTATTTCAGCCTTTGGCAGATGGATTGAAATTATTTATGAAAGAAGAAATTATTCCAAATTTTGCGAATAAATTCCTTTTTGTGTTAGCACCAGGCCTAGCAATGGTATGTGCTTTGATGAGTAGTGCTGTAATTATGTGGGCACCAGATTACACCATGGCTGATGGTACAGTGTATCCCTTTCAGGTGGCGGATATTAATGTAGGTATATTATTTGTGTTTGGTATAGTAAGCCTTGGCGTATATGGAATTATGATTGGTGGATGGGCTAGTAATAATAAATATTCTGTAATGGGCTCTATGCGTGCAGCTAGCCAAGCTATTAGTTACGAACTACCAATGGGCTTAAGCTTATTAGCTTTGCTAATGGTAACAGGCGATACTAGTATGCGTACTATTGTTCAGCAGCAAGATTCATTTTTGCACATGAATGTTTGGAAGCAACCATTGGCATTTATTATTTATTTAGTTTGTGCTTTTGCAGAATTAAACCGCGCTCCTTTTGATATGGCAGAATGCGAAAGCGAATTAGTAGGAGGATATCATACAGAGTATAGTAGTATGAAGTTAGGTTTCTTTTTATTTAGTGAATATATTAATATGTTTATCAGCAGTGTAATCATGGCTTGTTTGTTTTTTGGCGGCTATCATTATCCTGGTATGGATTGGGTACAAGCACATGCACCACAATGGGTATTTGTAGCTACTTGTATTTTAGCAACTATCTCTAAAGGAATAGCGTTCATCTTATT
The DNA here is from genome assembly GCA_903921675.1 of uncultured bacterium. Classification (GTDB taxonomy): domain Bacteria; phylum Bacteroidota; class Bacteroidia; order Chitinophagales; family Chitinophagaceae; genus CAIXQW01. The sequence goes on from CAIXQW010000258.1 coordinate 16,547, forward strand.
CATTATTTTTGTTCGCTGGACTTTACCACGTTTCCGCTATGATCAACTGATGAACTTGGGCTGGAAAAGCTTAATACCATTGGCATTGCTTAATTTATTAATCACTTGCGCAGTTATTTTAAAATTTTTTAATTAATATTTATTCCAAACAAACATACAAAAATGGAATTATTAACCAATAGGGCTCAAATAGTAGAACGCAAACCAATGACATTTGCAGAACGCATTTATTTGCCTGGTATTTTAAAAGGTTTGTCTATTACTTTAGGGCATATTTTTACCAAAAGAGCTACTTATTCATATCCTAAAGTAAAACGACAATTTAGTTCTACTTTCCGCGGCTTACATATTTTAAATCGCGATGAAGAAGGAAGGGAACGCTGCACAGCTTGTGGTCTTTGCGCATTGGCATGCCCTGCAGAAGCAATTTCTATGGAAAGTGCAGAACGTACTAAAGGCGAGGAGCACCTATACCGCGAGGAAAAATATGCAGCAAAATACGAAATCAATATGTTGCGTTGTATTTTCTGTGGTTTGTGCGAAGAAGCTTGCCCAAAAGATGCAATCTATTTAACGCAAACATTTGCACCTAGTGCATTTAAGCGCGAAACATTTATTTATAAAAAAGAGGATTTAGTTTTACCCCTAGACCCTGCTAAACAAATTGCAAAATAATTACACAACATGAATCCACAAGAAATTGTATTTTATATCTTAAGTAGTCTCACCATTTTGTGTGCTGCTGGTGTTATTTTTAGCAGAAGTCCTATCAATAGCATTCTATTTTTAATTCTTACTTTCTTTTGCATAAGTGGTCATTATATAATGATGAATGCACAATTTTTAGCAATTGTAAATATCATAGTATATGCTGGAGCCATTATGGTATTGTTCTTATTTGTGGTGATGCTGATGAATTTAAATAGCGATACCGAACCACAAAAAAGCATGGTAGTGCAAGTAAGTGCAGTACTTAGTGGTGGAATTTTATTAACAGTAATAATTGCAGCTTTTAAAACATATTCTATTCAATTAACTACCGGTCATGCTTTAAATGGTCAAACAGATATTGGATTGATTAAAAATCTTGGCGTTATATTATTTAAAGAATATGCATTGCCATTTGAAATTAGCAGTGTATTGTTTTTAAGTGCAATGATTGGTGC
>CAIXQW010000259.1 GCA_903921675.1 uncultured bacterium
AACACCAGCAAGATGTGTTTTGCGGCAACGATTGAAGAGGAAATCCCCAGAGGCGAAGCTCTGGGATTGCAGCGGAAAGCGTGCCTGCCGCCATTCAAAAAAAAATTGTAATTTGTGCAGGTATTTAAATAATGAAAAATAATATTTTTTTTTTATTGCTGAGTTTAATTGCTGTTGTGCTAATGATGCAATGCAATAATAAGCAAACAAGCAAAAGCGAATACCTAAACATTGGCAACCCAACTGCCAAATACGTTGGTATGGATAAATGTAAAACTTGCCATGCAGATATTTATAATACGTATATGCAAACTGGTATGGGGCAAAGTTGGGGATTGGCAAACAAGCAAAAAAGTGCTGCAAATTTCGACCCTGCAAAAGCACATGTGTATGATGCAAAAAATAATTTGCATTATAAACCTTATTGGGTTGGAGATAGTTTGCATTTTTTAGAATATAGAATATTGGATGGCGATACAGTGCATAAAAGAGACGAAACCATTCATTACATTATAGGTAGTGGGCAGCATACCAATAGCCATATTTATAGTAGCAATGGTTATTTGTTTCAAGCGCCAATTACCTATTACACGCAGCTTGGCAAATGGGATATGGCGCCTGGCTATGAAGACGACAATAGCCGATTTAATAGAAAAATAGAACCGGAATGTATTACTTGCCACAATGGTTATCCGGATTGGGTGAAAGGCAGTTTGAATAAATACAATAGTGTACAATTGGGCATAGATTGCGAAAGGTGTCATGGACCTGGCAGCTTGCATGTAGCAGGAAATATGGCTGGCAACTTACACGACACTAGCAAAAGCAAAGACCCAAGAATTGTGAACCCACGCAGAATGAGCATAGAGCAACAAAATAATTTGTGTCAGCGCTGCCACTTGCAAGGCATAGCAGTATTGAACGACGATAACAATTTTTTTGATTATCAACCATCTACAACACTTAGCGACAATTGGAATGTGTTTATGCCGGAATATAAAAACAAAAAAAATCACATGATCATGGCAAGCCATGTAGAGCGCATGAAGATGAGCAAATGCTATTTATCTAGCAATGCCATGAGTTGCATTACTTGCCATAATCCACATGTAAGTGTAAAATACACAGCACAAGAAGTATTTAATAATGCTTGTAAAAATTGCCATACTGCTAAGAATAATTGTACAGAAAAATTAGACGTAAGAAAAACGAATGGCGATAATTGCAATGCATGCCACATGAAAAAAAACAGCAGCATAGACATTCCGCATGTGGCTGTGCATGACCATTATATTAGAAAAAATATTAATGAGGCTGAACCAGCATTGCAAGATAATTTTCTTGGGTTGCAATGCTACAACAACAAGCATGTGGATGCCATAACCAAGGCTAGAAGTTTTATAGAATTTTACGAAAGATATTTGCCAAACAAATTTTTGTTGGATAGTGCTTTGCAATTGATAGACAAACAAGGACAAGCAAAAACCTATCAAAATAAAGATTTGGTGCGCATTGCATTTTTGAAAGAAGATTTTGCAGAAGTATTAGTATTAAGTAATAAATGGAATGCAAAAAGCATCTCTGATAGTTGGAACGCTTACCGCATTGGCGAAGCGTATTTAAAAACAAATAATAACAATGCAGCACTGCCCTACCTGCAACAAGCTAGCGATTTAATGCCGTTTAATTTGGACTTTAGAAACAAACTTGGCGACTGTTTTGTAAATCTGAATCAATTAGAAAAAGCAAAACAAACGTATCAATTTATTCTTGCAGAAAATCCAAAAAATGAATTAGCCAATAGTAATTTAGGATTTATATACCTCAACCAAGGCGATATGATGCAAGCGCAGCAATACATTGGTAAGGCTGTAGCATTAAACCCCAATAATGTACAAGCATTGATAAACCTTAGCGTGTGCTACTATAACCAACAAAAAATGAACCTCATCAAACCATTACTAAAAGAGGCATTGAGCATAGATAGTGGCAATGTGCAAGTGAAGGGAATGCTGAAAGAAATTGATAATTAGCAATTATTAATTGATAATATTAGCTTCTAATGTAAAGTTTAATAATTTTTGTTGAGATTTTACTAAATAAAAATGCATAACACGAATTGCTTTCTGGTCATTGTTAATTGCACATTATTCATTGCACATTGCTAACTATACATTGTTAATTGCAAATTGCTAATTACCTTCGCGGTATGCAAACAGTTTACTTACGCAAAAATGCTAGTTATAGAATTTTAAATGGTCATCCTTGGATATTTGGTAATGAGATAGATAAAGAAGATGCAGACATAGCATCGGGTGGCATTGTAAAAGTGCATACACACGATAATAAATTTGTAGGTAAAGGATATTACAACGCAGCTAGCCAAATAAAGGTTCGTTTATTGACGCGTGATAAAGATGTATTGATTAATAAAACTTTTTTTGAAAATAAAATTGCAGAGTGTTGGGCTTACAGACAAAAGCTTGGCTATATAGAAAATTGCCGTTTGGTATTTGGTGAAGCGGATGGACTGCCTGCATTGATTATAGATAAATTCAATGATTACTTTGTATTGCAAACGCTAAGCCTAGGCATGGATAAATGGAAGCCTGCAATTGTAGAAGCTTTAGAAAAAATATTTAACCCAAAAGGTATTTATGAGCGCAATGATGTGCCGGTGCGTAAGCTAGAAGGTTTAGAAGAAATTAAAGGATTTTTAAGTAAGCCATTTGATACTAAAATTATCATCAACGAAAATGGATTACAGTTTTATGTAGATATAGAAAATGGCCAAAAAACTGGCTACTTTTTAGACCAAAAAGATAATCGCCGCGCTATAGAAAAAATTGTAAAAGATGCAACAGTATTAGAAGCATTTACCTACACAGGCACATTTAGTTTGCATGCAGGCTATTATGGCGCAAAAGCTGTTTTAGGGCTAGATATTAGCGAAAGCGCTGTAGCACAAGCTACAGAAAATGCTAAGCTAAATAAGCTAGATAAAATTGTAAAATTTGAAGCTTGTAATGCATTTGATAAACTAAAACAATTGACACGCGAAGGCGCGCAATATGATGTGGTGATGCTAGACCCACCTGCATTTACAAAAAGCAGAGAGAGTATACAAAAAGCAATTACTGGCTACAAAGAAATTAATTTGCGTGGCATACAATTGGTAAAACCTGGAGGATTTTTAGTAACTGCAAGTTGCACCAATTTGGTAAAACCAGAAGTGTTTTTAGATACGATAGGCAAAGCCGCAAAAGATGCAAAACGTGTAATACGCCAAGTAGAGTTTAGAGCACAAGCCAGCGACCACCCTATTATGTGGAATATGGAAAATACAAATTACTTGAAGTTTTTGATTGTGCAGGTGTTGTAAATTATACTCAATCTTTTTTCACTCTTACATCCAGGTCTTTCAACCCTTTTTTGCCATCGCCTTGGGTTTCTAGTTTTTCTTCTGCAATTAAGCAATTTAAACGATGAATCATAAACACATCACTTACACCTTCTGTCATTTTGCTGATTGCTTGGCTGATTACTTTATTGGCCTTTACAAATTCGTTGGCAAACTGAAATTGATTGGCAATGTAATTGTCTAAATAAGAATCGTTTCTACTCATTATTTTTTTACCGCCTTCGTGGCTGCGTACCATAGCATTTTCGCCTGCTAAGCGTGGCCATTCGTCGCCATCCATTTCGTAGTCGGCTGGGCTTACATCTTTTACAAGCTTTTGGCACTTCACCATTTCTTTTGGCAGTACTTCGCTAAAGTTTTTCGGATAAAACAATCCACCTTTTGCATTAAAAAATGGTAAGCTATTAATAAAAATACAATGCAATACACCTGGGTGTTTTTTAAAATAATTCAGCAACCAATAATAAGCCATTACATCGCTTACACAAGGTGCCATCCAAAACCACACCTGATCATCTTCATGCAAAGCATCACAAATAGCTGTTACATTTTGCTCATCTTCTACCACCTGATTTTCTGGCCATGCAGCATTGATACTTTTCCAAAAATCTGTTCTTACTCCAGAAAAAGTTTGACCTTCTGCTGTGTAGATTGGACCAATGCCAAGTGTATCTTTCAACACAACTATTTCGCCTTGTAAACTTTCATCTAAGCCTTGTGCTTCTTGCAATGGTTTTGCAGCTTCATTGCCAACTATTATATGTGTAATCATGATTATTGTAATTATTATTCTCTAAAAAAATATTCAAACTTTAAACCTTAAACTTTTTACACTACCAACAACTCTTCTTCTAAATCTTTTTCTACTTGCAAATTGTCGATAATAAAATCTTGACGCTGTTGTGTATTCTTGCCCATGTAATATTCTAATAATTTTTGGATAGGCATTTCATCGCTTATCAAAACCGGACTCTTGCGCATATCCTCACCAATAAACTTTGCAAACTCTTCTGGACTAATTTCACCTAATCCTTTAAAGCGCGTGATTTCTGGCTTGGTACCCAATTCTGCAATTGCATTTCTGCGCTCTAAATCAGTATAGCAGTAAATGGTTTTTTGTTTGTTGCGTACTCTAAACAAAGGTGTTTCTAAAATATATACATGACCATTTTTTACCAAGTCTGGAAAAAATTGCAAAAAGAAAGTCATGATTAGCAAACGAATATGCATACCATCTACATCGGCATCGGTAGCAATTACAATATTATTAAAACGCAAGTCGTCTATGCTTTCTTCTATATTTAATGCATGTTGCAGCAGGTTAAATTCTTCGTTTTCGTAAACAATTTTCTTGGTTAATCCATAGCAGTTAAGCGGCTTACCACGCAGGCTAAATACAGCTTGCGTATTTACATCGCGGCTTTTGGTAATGCTACCACTTGCACTATCACCCTCTGTAATAAATACAGTGCTGCCCAACTTCATTTCTTCTATCAACTCTTTTTGCTTGCCTTCTGCAGCATCATTAAAGTGATATTTACAATCGCGCAATTTTTTGTTGTGGATGTTTGCCTTCTTGGCTCTTTCGTTGGCTAGCTTTTTAATGCCGGCCATATCTTTGCGTTCTCTTTCGCTTTGCTCTATTTTGCGTTTAATTGCATCTGCAATTTGCGGATTTTTATGTAAGTAATTATCTAATTCTTTACTCAAAAATTCTTGCACAAACATTTTTACACTTGGGCCATTTTTACCTTCTTCGCTCCAAATGTATTGGCTACCCAATTTTGTTTTGGTCTGACTCTCAAATACAGGCTCTTGCACGCGCACACTAATAGCGGCACAAATACTTTGGCGTATATCGCCAGTGTCATAATCTTTTTTATAAAAATCGCGGATAGTTTTTACAAATGCTTCGCGGAATGCTTGATGATGCGTACCACCTTGTGTGGTGTGTTGTCCATTTACAAAACTGTAAATATCTTCGCCATAATCATTGGTATGTGTAAGTGCAACCTCTATATCTTCGCCACGCAAATGAATGATGGGATATTTTATTTCCTCATCATTGCTTTTGCGTTGTAGCAAATCAAACAAACCATTTTTACTAAAATATTTTTTACCATTAAAGTTGATGGTTAATCCACTATTCAGGTAGCAATAATTCCAGATTTGATTTTCAATATATTCATTTATAAAATGAAACTTTTTAAAGATGGTATTGTCTGGTAAAAAAACTACTTCTGTACCATTCAATTCTGTTGTTTTTTCTTCTTTGTATTCTTTGGTCAAATGCCCACCTGCAAACTCTGCAGATTTCATTTTACCTTCTCTAAAACTAGTTACTTTAAAATAACTACTTAATGCATTTACTGCCTTTGTACCTACTCCATTCAAACCCACACTTTTTTGAAATACTTTACTATCGTATTTACCACCGGTATTCATTTTGCTAACTACATCTACCACTTTGCCCAAAGGAATACCTCTGCCAAAATCGCGGATAGTTACCTGCCCTTCTGCTGTGATGCTAATATCAATTTTATTGCCACTTTTCATAGCAAATTCATCAATGCTATTATCGGCTACTTCTTTTAATAAAATATAAATACCATCATCCATGCTACTACCATCACCAAGCTTACCTATGTACATACCTGGTCTTAGGCGGATATGCTCGCGCCAGTCGAGGGTACGGATGGAATCTTCGTTGTACTGAAATAATTCTTTTTCTGCCATGATACTCTTATAAAATTATTGGCGAATTTACGCCATACAAGGTAGGATTGGGCAAGGATTTATTCACATTCAAGTTATGCACAATGGGTAGTGGGTAGCGAATTGTGAATGGTTTTATTGTAAAAATTATAGTAGAAGCTGTTTCCCGCTTTGCGCTGCTATCTTTTGCTCGTACCTCACAAAAGGATATCCGCTTCAATCGGGGCTAGGGCAAAAGCAGAAGTAAAGTACATTAAACAGCATAAATTGTTGGCGCAGCCAACAGCACAAACATCCAATGGCACAGCCATTGGATAGCAGAAATGCTGTAGCATACGAAATGAATGCTACAGCATGCGAAATGAATGAAAAAGTGTAAATATCTAGCAGCAATTATTGCGCACTGCTAATACCCCTGCCCTCTCAGCGCATTCATACCTTGTTGCAGTTGTGGATCATCAGGGGCTATTTGTAGGCCGCGTGTCCAATAGGCTTTTGCTTTGGCATATTCTTTATTGTTGTAACTCATTCCACCAATATCGTATAATAATCTTGGGTTGTTTGGCGTTACATTCAATGCTTTTTCTAGCTCGGCAATGGCTGCAGGTAGGTTGTGGTCTTTATTGGCAAAGTCTAGTGCTTTGGCATAAAAACTTTGCGTAAGGCTTTGATCGATAGCTGCCAATTGTGGGTGATGCGGATACAACAATCTTACTTTTTCCCAATAATAAGATGCGCTATCCATTTTACTTTCTTTGGCCATAATAATGCCCATGTTTAAAAACGAGTTCACAAATTTTTCGTGCAGTTGCAAACTTTTTTTACCGTATATCTTAGCGCTATCTAGCAAATGAAACATAGCTCTTTGGTACAATGCTGTATTGGCTGTATCCTTAGGATTCATCATGCCTTTTACTACCAATGGTCTTTCACTCATTTCTATCAAACGAGTACATGCATTACCATTTAGCATGGTACTTTCTGGGAAAGTTTGTACATCTGTTAGGTGTAGTGTTATGTCGTTTTTCCAAGCAGGATTGCGCGCAAAAGTTTTAATGCTATATAAAGCAATGATTGGAATAATAACATAGGCAAATGCAATTGGGTTTACTACTTTCAATTTCTTAAAAATTTCTGCTACGCCCCATACTAGCAAAATACATACACCCAAACTAGAGTGATACACCAAACGTTCTCCCATAGTAGCACCAATATTAAAGAACAAGTTATTTACCAAAAACAAATGCAATAATGCAAACCCAATCGGGAATGCTGTCCAGCTTCTTTTAATTACACTTCTAATAAATAGACCAATAAAAGCAATCAGCATTACTGCTGCTAGTATTACCATTGGGTCGCTAAAATCGCGGTATGGTATTACATTGTAACTATAATCGCAACTGAGTGGTGTAGGTATTAATAGTAGTAAAAAGTATTTTAAATTAATAAAGGTATGTGTAGCACTTTTTTCTGCATCTGTAGCAAACAAATATGGATTGTTTAATAATTCTTGGTCTTGCAAATCGCTACCTGCAATTACTACCGTATTTCTTTGGAACCAATAAATAGCAAATGCTACACCTAATGCTGCCATCAAGGGTGCATACTTGGTAATATTTACATTACGATAATATACATACAAGCTGATAGGAATAATTACTAATA
>CAIXQW010000260.1 GCA_903921675.1 uncultured bacterium
ACCAAGAAACACAGAATATCAGAAAACAGAAAAGACAAATCCAAAAGTGAATTATAACTTTTGGCTTGTAGTAGTTTTATTTGCAATTCTCTATCTATATAATGCCAACAAATCAACGACAACAGGAAATTCAAAAGCAGACAAACTACTTGAAGAACAAAAACCAGAAAACAGACCACAATCAGGAGAACTTGATTTTAATAAATAAAATAAACATGAAAATACTTTCCACAATCATTGCGTTACTTTTTACTTGTAACTGTTACAGTCAAAACTATTTTGACCCTGAACCTATAAAATTTTGTATCCAACCATTTGATTTTTCCTTGCATAAATTCAAATACATATTACCGTATTTCAAGAATGACGATGAAACAGAATCCGAATTTCAAAATAGAATCGCCAAGTATAAAATAGAAAATGCTCGCGTTGATAAGGAAAATGAGCAGTTTGAATTAGAGCATAAAAAATATTTCGCTGACAGCATAAAATATGAAAATTGTAATGCTGAATGGCAAGCAGAAGTTTTAGCATGGCGTAACAGAAACCCAAATTGGAGAAGGACGGCAAATTTCAAAGGTGAAATAACCATAAATCCAAAAGAGCTAGTTCAGACAATAAAAGAAGATGCTATAAACGGTGAAAAATATAAGGTAATTATCGAAACATTAAATCTGCGAACCGGACCAGGGAAAAATTATACTACAGTTAAATCCTTGAAACTTGACGATGAAGTTACTCTTATAAATAGCGATGTCGTTGATTGGTGGTATGTTGATTATGGAGGTGTAAGAGGTTATGTATTTGGACAAATGCTAAAAAAAGACCCTAATAGCGGATGGAATATGAAGCACTACGAAAGTGGTGAAACGCCAGAATGTGAAAATGTTGACCCACAATATGATTACAAACTTGACAACTATTTAAAAGTAAATGTTGGTTCACATACTGATGTTGTAATTAAATTGATGAAGAAGCAATTAGGTGGCGATATTTGTATAAGAATAATATTCATTAGGAGTAACGAAACATATTATCTTAGAAACATACCTGAAGGAAATTACTATTTGAAAATAGCATACGGCAGCGACTGGAGACAAAAAATTGTTGACCAACAATGCTTTGGAAAATTTATGAAAAATGCACAGTATGAAATTGGACTAGAAAAGCTTGATTTCAATGTAATTCACAAAAATGATCGAGACCTAGTTCCCTACTTTGAGCTTTCGTTAGACGTAATTGTAACACAAGGAACAAGACCAACATTTAAATCAAATGACATTTCAGAAGCCGAATTTAACAAATGAGCAGCTATACATTTTATGTGCAATTTTGCATTTCACTTACAGCTTTTGGACAAACGCAATGCATTAATTACTAGCTAATTTTACCTCAAGTAGTGAGGCTGTAAGTAAAATTAAATGCACTAAATTTAGTCTAATAGAAAACGTAATTACTTCAAGTACCATACTCTGCCATGTCTCCAGACCTATGCAGTTGCGTGTTGTAGCCTTAGTCCGCATCGTAAACATCAATTTACAATTATTATAAAAATCCGTAATCAATTCTCCACTGCCTTTCCGCGTTAGGGATAGCAGCGGAAATCCTCCCGATTTTTCATCGGGAGATTGTAGCGGATAGCCCGACCCAAAGGGTAACGCCATTAAAAAATCAATCATCCAATGCTACCTCCACACATAACCGCTACTTGCATAAATTACTACAAACACTAGCAAGCCAAATAGCAATAGCAAATTGGCAGCGGTGCTAATTTTTATGTATTGCGCAGGGATATTATTTTTTTTCATTTGCAGCACTCCCCTAGCCATGCCAAAGGCTATGTAGCCAAACATGGCTATTAAAAAAGTATGAAAGCCACTTGGCAAAAATGGCATTGGGAAAATAGTATTGGCTATGCTTAGCAATACCAATGCTATAAATACAATGCTTTGCCACTTGCCAGGTTTAAGCGCTGCTACCAATTGGCTTTGCGCTGCTTCTGACAATTGGTAAAATGCTTTACGCTTCATTTTGTTGGCTAGCATACTACAAAGCAATACCACACAAACGCCTATTATCAATAATATATTCATTGTGTAAAAATAAAGCATAAATACTCTGCAAGGTTTGGATACTTAGTAATATATTTAAAACTTCAAAAAAATAAAATGAAGAAGATAATAATTTCCTTAGCCATTATTTGTAGTGGCTACATGGCTAGTGCACAGCTTACTTTGGTAGAAAAAGTAGAAAAAAAATCTGCAGCAGAAATTGTAATACCATTTGAGCGCTACACCATGCCCAATGGACTAAACGTAATTTTGCACGAAGACCACAGCGACCCTATTGTGCATGTAGATGTTACCTACCACGTGGGTAGTGCCCGCGAAGAAATAGGCAAAAGCGGATTTGCGCACTTTTTTGAACACATGATGTTCCAAGGTAGCGACCATGTAGCAGACGAGCAACATTTTAAAATAATTACAGAAGCTGGAGGCACATTGAATGGTACTACCAACAAAGACAGAACTAACTATTTTGAAACCGTACCTAGCAATCAGCTAGAAAAAATGTTATGGTTAGAGAGCGATAGAATGGGTTTTTTGGTAAATGCAGTAACGCAACAAAAGTTTGAAGTGCAACGCGGTACGGTAAAAAACGAAAGAGGTCAAAACTACGATAACAGGCCTTATGGCTTGGTAGGCGAAACCGCTGCAAAAAATTTATATCCGTATGGGCATCCTTATAGTTGGTTGACGATTGGGTATGTAGAAGATTTGAACCGTGTGAATGTAGAGGATTTGAAAAACTTTTTCTTGCGTTGGTACGGACCAAATAATGCAGTACTTACGATAGGTGGCGATTTGGATAAAGCACAAACGCTAAAATGGATTGAAAAATATTTTGGTACTATCCCAATGGGGCCAAAGGTAGAGGATGCGCACTTCCCTGCTGTGGTATTGGAGAAAGATAGATACGCCACCATGACAGATAATTATGCCAAAAACCAAATGCTAAATATTACTATCCCTACTGTGCCTGCGCATCACCCCGATGAAGTGGCTTTGGATTGCTTAGCACAAATTTTGGGTGGCGATAATAATTCTATACTGTATCAAGCATTGGTAAAAAGCCAAAAAGCCACACGCGCATCGTGCAACCAACCTACAGATGAGTTGGCTGGTAATTTAAACTTTAGCATCATGCCTGCTGGTACCAATACTTTGGCAGATATGGAAAAAGCAGTACGCGAAGCATTAAGTACTTTTGAAAGGAAAGGTGCATCGGATGACGACATCAATAAATTTATTGCAGGCAGAGAAACTGGTTTGATATATGGCTTGGAAAGTGTAAGTGGCAAAGTAAGCCAATTGGCTAGCTCTTTTACCTTTGAAAAAGATGCAAATGCTATTGTAAAAAACTTAGCAGCTTTGCGCAAGCTAACCAAAGAAGATGTGATGCGCGTTTATCAAAAATATATTGCTAATCAGCACATGCTAATATTAAATGTATTGACAAAAGACAAGCAAACTGGCAAAGCCGGAGAAGATAATTATACGGTAGACGAAAGCAAAAACATTTTTCCAATAGTAGACTATACAGGCTTGCAATACAAAGCAGTAAAAGATAATTTTGATAGAAATAAAATGCCTGCATCTGGCGCTAACCCTAGCATTACTGTACCAAAAATTTCGAAGGAATTGAGTTTGAAAGAAAGTGGCATTAAAATGATGGCGCATCAAACTACAGATTTACCAATTGTAAATATGAGCATTAGCCTGAAAGGTGGTAGATATTTAGAGCAAAAAGATTTAAGTAAATTAGGCATCACCAACCTATTTACACAAATGATGGATGAAGACACCAAAGCGCATAGCTCTGAGGAGTTTAGTGTATTGCTAGATAAATTGGGTAGTAGCATTTCTATATTTGCAAGTGGCGACGAATTGAACATTAATGTAGGTAGCTTATCTAAAAACGTAGATGCAACTTTGGATTTATTAAACGAAAGATTACTACAACCATTATTTACACAAGATAATTTGGATAGAATAAAAGGGCAAGTATTATCTAACCTAAAAAATAGCAAGCAAAATGCTAGTTATGTTGCGGGTATTGCCTATAGTAAAATGATGTATGGTACTAATAATATTTTAGGCTTGCCAAGTAGTGGCACTCCAAAAACTATAGAAGCCATTACATTAAGTGATATTGAAAATTATTACAATAATAATATTAGCAAACTAAATGCAAACATTGTAGTAGTAGGCGATTATAAAGATGCAGACATTACAAAACTAATGAGCATTGTAGAAAAATTACCGAGTAAAAAATTAGATATTCCTGTGCCTGCAAAAGCTAAAGCTACAGATAATAAAACGGTGTATATAGTAAACATTCCAAAGGCTGCACAAACAGAATTCCGTATCGGCTACCCTACTAATATGCTATACGATGCTACTGGCGAATACTACAAATCTACCTTAATGAACTTTCCTTTAGGTGGTGCATTTAATAGCCATATTAACTTAAACTTGCGCGAAGATAAAGCGTGGACTTATGGCGCACGCGCTAACTTTGGTGCTAGCAAATACACTGGCACTTACACCTTTAGCAGTGGTATTAAAACTCCTGTTACAGATAGTGCTTTAATAGAAGTAATGAAAGAATTAAATAGCTATGCAAGCACAGGTATTACCAAAGAAGAATTGAGTTTTACAAAAAATGCAATTGGCCAAAGCGATGCACGCAAATACGAAACTGGTATGCAAAAAGCAGGATTCATTAGTAATATGATGTACTACAATTTGCCTAGCACTTATGTAGCACAGCAAAATAAAATACTAAACAGCATTACAAAAGCACAAATAGATGCACTTGCTAAAAAGTGGATTACACCTGCTAAAATGATGATAGTATTAGCTGGCGACAAAGATAAAATAGCTCCAGGCATAGAGAAACTTGGCTACAAAATAGTAGAGTTGGATAGTGATGGAGAAGTGAAATAATGAGAGAAATGAATTACTAAAAATAAGCACCTGCAAATCGCAGGTGCTTATTTATTAATAGCATACTTGTAAAGTAATATTGAATGTAGTGTAATTTAATTATTAGTTTTAATACCAGTTATTCCATTAATTTACAAGCACTTTGCTAGTATAAATAATATTATTTTCTTTGGCTATGATTAAAAAGTACAAACCAGCATGCATTGGTTTTGGAATAGCAAATGCAGATGAATTATTTTCCAATGTAATAGGTGTTGTAGAAATTAAATTTCCTGCAACACTATAAAGAGTAATACTGGCTTTACCTGCTTTAGCATTATCTATTCGCACTTCGATATTATTGCCATTGATGCAATGGTTAAATACTAAATTATTATTTGCTACATTTTCTATTTTGATAGTTTTGTAATTTGTTTTAATGCCATTATTATCCATTTGTGCAATACGATAATAATTATTTGTAAAAGATGATACATCTGTATATTGGTAATTATTTTTTTCGTTATGATTTTCTATTGCAGCTGGTATAGTAATTACTGGAGTAAATAAATATCCATCTGTGCTTTTTTCTATGGTGTAAGAAATGGTATTACTTGTACTTGTAGTTGCCCAATTTAAAACTACATCGTTTTGCAATCTGCTACCATTAAAATACAACCAATTAAATGCCAATGGCGCTGCAGGAAAAGAGGTAGCCGTAATGGCAACTGTGCTAAACGCACCATCCGTAGTTAATAATCTTCCATTTACTGCTACACCAGTGAATGTGCTTATGGCTCCATTAATACTTACAAGTGATCCATTAAATTCGCTATAACTATCTATGCTTACTGCATCAGCCACTAACCAAAACACATTACTAGCCTGCGCACCATTGATAAGTATTTCATGCGAAAATGTGCTTGTAGATAATGCGCCATAAATTTTTATAAAAAATACAGCATTGGGGTTTCCTTGCGCATTTAAATAAATATTGCCGGTTAAACTTGTAGCTGCATTTAGTAGATAGGTATGTGGCGTTAACACTAAATCATTTCCGAATTGTGCGGGGTATAATAATTCTATATCATAAGGCATTATGTTCATCAAGCTAGATGCGTTTAACAAATCTGCAGCTGCTGCAGAAGTGCTTCCATCTGGGATAGGATGAATAGTACCAGCAACAAATAAAGGATTGAACCCAGTAGTTAAACCTACATTTGTACCAACATCACCTACTATATTTGAAATACCAGCATTGCTCATTGCTCCGTTGCTAGTAAACAGTGCAAATGAAGCAGCAGTTAATAAATTTGGCATAACCGGCCCCCATAAAATTTGACTACCGCATCCTTGAGGTGTATAAACCATTGTGCCATTTAATGCAATAGCACCTGTGGTAGATAATGCTCTACCTTCTAATGTATCTAATGCACTAAAATTAATTGCAGCATTATTGGCTACGATAGTTCCTCGCATGTATGTACCCGTAGCTAAATCTACCAATCCTTCTACTTTCCAAAATACATTACAGGCCATGGCGCCATTGATTAATTTTACTTTAGCTGCTGCAGTACTAGAGAAGGCAGCTTGTATTTTAAAAATAAAAACTGCATTAGAATCACCTTGCCCATCTAAAATTAAATTTCCACTAAGCGTGGCAACTGCGCTTGTGCTATATACTCCAGGTACCAATGTATCTCCATTGCCAAAAAGCGGTGCTACAAAAAAATTAGGAATTGCAGCATTTAATTGATTGTAAGCAGTTGCTAAATCTGCAGCACCTATCAATGTAGCACCATTGCCACTATGCATAACGCCATTTACATTGCCAAAACCTGTGCCTGCTCCACTATTACTTCCTACATCTCCTGTTATTGGAGAAATACCTGTATTTGTAATAGCCCCAACCGTTGTAAACAAAGCAAATTTGGCAGCTGTGCCTAATACCGGAGCTTGTGCATAAAGTTGATTTCCTGCATTTACAAAAAGTAAAAGGAAGAAAATATTTGTTACTAAATTTCTCATCATAATTAATAGAATAGTTGTTTAAATATTCTATGGCAAAGTAAGTTTACCCTACACCTATATCGCTATCACTATTACAATTGAAAGTTATGAAATTCATAGACTTACTAAATTGAATAAAAAATATCAAGTAAAATAGGCTGCCAACCCAATCATTAAAATGCTAACTGCATTTAGCATAAATATTTTTAACAATAAAAATATAGATACTCTTTTTAAAGAAACAAGCAGCAATAAATAAAATAAAAACGCAATTCCCAATTCAACTTTAGTAATAGACTATAGATGTTAGATAATTAATAATCTCATTTTTATTCTAAATATTTTCTAACTTGCATCACACAAATTCATTTAATAATTTTATATAATATGGAAAACATGCAAGATAAAAATAGCGGCGCTAAATGCCCATTTAGTGGTGCTGCGTTAAAACAAAGTGCAGGCAATGGAACAGGTAATAGAGATTGGTGGCCTAATCAGTTAAAATTAAATATTTTGAGGCAAAATGCTGCCATTAGCAACCCAATGGGAAGCGATTTTAATTATGCAGAAGAATTTAAAAGCTTGGATTTAGATGCTGTAAAAAAAGATATCATTGCGGTAATGACTACTTCGCAAGATTGGTGGCCTGCAGACTATGGGCACTATGGTCCGTTTTTTATTCGGATGGCGTGGCATAGTGCAGGAACATATCGCATACAAGATGGTCGCGGTGGTGCAGGCAGCGGAACACAAAGATTTGCGCCATTGAATAGCTGGCCAGATAATACAAACCTAGATAAAGCAAGATTGCTACTTTGGCCTATCAAACAAAAATATGGTAAAAAATTATCATGGGCAGACCTTATGATATTAGCAGGTAATTGCGCTTTAGAATCAATGGGTTTTCAAACATTTGGGTTTGGCGGAGGCCGCGCAGATGTATGGGAGCCAGAACAAGATATAAATTGGGGTAGCGAAAAAGAATGGTTGGCAGATAACAGATATAGCGGAGACCGCGAATTAGAAAATCCATTAGCTGCTGTGCAAATGGGTTTGATTTATGTAAATCCAGAAGGACCTAATGGCAATCCAGACCCAATTGCTTCTGCAAAAGATATTAGAGAAACATTTGGCCGCATGGCAATGAATGATGAAGAAACAGTAGCATTAATTGCAGGTGGACATACATTTGGAAAAACACATGGTGCTGCCGACCCAAGTAAATATGTAGGTAAACAACCTGCTGCTGCAAACATAGAAGAGCAAGGACAAGGTTGGAAAAATACATTTGGTAAAGGACATAGCGAAGATACAATCACTAGCGGATTGGAAGGCGCATGGACCACCACCCCAACCCAATGGAGTAACAACTATTTTGAAAACTTATTTGGTTTTAAATGGGAATTGACAAAAAGCCCTGCAGGTGCGCACCAATGGAAACCAAAAGCAGGTGCAGGTGCAGATACAGTGCCAGATGCGCATGATGCAACTAAGCGACATGCACCAACAATGTTGACCACAGATTTAGCATTACGCATAGATCCAGCATATGAAAAAATATCCAAACACTTTCATGAAAACCCAGCTGCATTTGCAGATGCGTTTGCAAGAGCATGGTTTAAATTAACGCATCGCGATATGGGGCCAATCAATAGATATTTAGGCAAAGAAGTGCCTACTGAAGTTTTAATATGGCAAGATCCTATTCCTGCTGCAGAGGCTAATTTAGTTACTGATGCAGATATTGCAACTTTAAAAAATAATATACTTCATTCAGGATTAACTATTTCGGAATTAGTTACTACAGCTTGGGCATCTGCCTCTACATTCCGTGGTTCCGATAAACGTGGTGGTGCAAATGGAGCGCGCATTCGTTTAGCTCCTCAAAAATATTGGGAAGTAAATAAGCCAACTGAATTAGCAAAAGTACTAGATGCTTTAGGTAACATTCAACAAACATTCAATGCTGCAGGTGCTGCTAAAATTTCTATTGCAGATATGATAGTACTTGGTGGATGTGCGGCAATAGAGCAGGCTGCAAAAAATGCAGGTATTGCTATAACAGTGCCATTTACACCTGGTCGCACAGATGCAAGTGCAGAACAAACAGATGTAACTTCATTTGCTGTACTTGAACCTTTGGCTGATGGATTCCGCAATTATATAAAACATACAGCAAATGCATCTGCAGAAGAAATGCTAATAGACAAAGCCCAATTACTAACACTTACGGCACCAGAAATGACGGTATTGATAGGAGGTATGCGCGTATTAAACACTAATTTTAATGACAGTAATCTTGGCGTATTTACCGATAAAAAGGAAACACTTAGCAATGATTATTTTGTAAATCTATTAGACTTAAATACTACTTGGAAAGCGAACAGTGCAGCACAAGATATTTTTAAAGGTACTGATAGAAAAACCAATGCAATAAAATGGAATGGCTCTAGAGTAGATTTAATATTTGGCTCTAACAGCGAATTGCGTGCCTTAGCAGAAGTATACGGATGTGCAGAGAGTAATGAAAAATTTGTAAAAGAGGTTGTTTAAAAGACAGCCTCTTTTTTTATTTTCCAACAGTATTAATTACCTTAGCCACAATAAAAAAATTTATTTACATGCTTAAAAAAATCCTCACAACACTATATATATTTTTCATTGGTTATCATTTGCATGCGCAAGAGATAATGCGTAAAGCAGCATTTAAAGCCAGCCACAATGAGGCTAGCCAAGTTATTTACGAAGTAAACACTAGGCAATTTAGCAAAGAAGGAACTTTTAAAGCATTTGCAAAACACTTGCCTCGCTTAAAAAAAATGGGAGTTACAACAATTTGGTTTATGCCCATACAGCCAATAGGAAAGCAAAACAGAAAAGGAAGTTTAGGTAGCTATTATTCTATCCGCGATTATACGGCAGTAAATCCAGAGTTTGGTACTGTGCAAGATTTTAAAGATGTGGTTGCACAAGCGCACAAATTGGGCATGTATGTAATGATAGATTGGGTAGCCAACCACAGTGCATGGGATAATAAATGGATGAGTACAAATCCTGAGTTTTACGAGAAAGATACAAATGGAAAAATGCATAGCCCATTTGATTGGAGTGATGTAGTAGAATTGGATTATAACAACCCAGGACTGAGAGATGCAATGATAGCAAGTATGCAGTATTGGGTTGCAAAATGTGATATTGACGGCTTTAGATGTGATGTGGCAGATATGGTGCCAATTAGTTTTTGGATGGAAGCAAGAAGCACAATAGACCTGAACAAAAAATGCATTTGGCTTGCAGAAACAGGCGGCAACGAGTATTTACAAGCATTTGATATAGTATATGGCTGGGAATGGATGCATGTATTAGAAGAGTACCACAAAGGCAAGGCAGACATAGCTAAAGTAGATAGCATTGCACAATGGTATCTGCAAGATTATCATAAATGCAAATACAGATTGATATTTACAACCAACCACGATGAAAATAGTTGGAATGGAACAGAGTACGAAAGATATGGCACGCAAGCCAAAGACATGGCTAAACTATGTATGCTGATGCCTGGTGTTCCATTGATATATAATGGACAAGAAGAACCATTAAAAAAGAGATTGTTGTTCTTTGAAAAAGATGTCATAGGATTTAAAAAATATCAACTTGCACCATTTTACCATCAGATAATTAAAGATAGATTAAAATATTACAATGTAATATCAAGGAATGAAAATCCTTTGCGCAAAATAAGTTTTACTAGAAAGGGCAAATCTATCAGCAGTACTTTTTATTTTGGAAAGATTAAAAAAAGTGTTGTTGTAAAATAATAAAAATTACAAATGCGTTGCAAACAAAATTTATTAAAATGGATTTTATTAGGATGTTTATTTACCATAAATATTACACTACTTTCTAGTTGCCATAGCAAAAAAGTAATTGTAACAACAACCAATAAAAACACATCTTCCAAAACTACCACCAACAATAATACAGACAAAATAATTGCCTTTGCAAAAACGCTGATTGGCACACCATACAAATACGCAGGAAACTCTCCTACTACAGGTTTTGATTGTAGTGGCTTTGTGCATTATGTGTTCGCACATTTTAATATTACAGTGCCAAGAGTTTCCAAACAATTTGAGGCATTAAGCACTAATATTCCATTGCAAAAAGTGCAACCATGTGATATTATTTTATTTGCTGGGCAAGATGGCAACACCAACAATATCAGCCATGTTGGTATCATTATTAGTGGCATAAATAACGATATTCAATTTATACATGCTAGTACCAGCAAAGGGGTAATGATTAGTGGAATGAATACTTATTTTGCACCAAGATTGGTGAAGGTGGTGAGGGTATTATAATTACATTACTACAGCACCAGCTATATTTGGATTTTTTGGATTAACTATTAATTTTAATTGAGCTGGATGAATGATTAAATCCATATCTTCAATTGGTATTGCTTCTAAAATGCAACTCGTTTAAATTTAGATAAAAATTTTATCAGAAATATTTCCTATCCAAACACCTCTAAAAAACCATCCGGCAATTCCATTTCTATAGTTTTGGTTTGTGCATTAATATTTTTTATCCAAGATTCTTGTAATGGAATCATGATATCTTTTCCATTAAATTTCAATTCAAAAAACTCCTGCCCAACCCCTTGGCTTACATCTTGTATTTGCCCAATCGCCCCCATGGTAATATCTCTAATAAAATATCCAATTACTTCATCCCAATCGTTTTTGGCAAGTGCTTTTACGGTTACCAATGGCGATGCATATACATTACTGCCTAATAATTCTTTCGCTAATTCTGGAGAGTCAACGCCTTCTAGCAACAACAAAATTTCTGCATGGTTAATTTTCTTAAAGCTTTGCAAAAAATACGGAATAAAACTATCCTTATTTAATTCTAGCATCAGCGCTTCCCAATCTTTCATCTCTGCAGCATCTTTTAGCAAATGGCTTACCACCAACTCGCCTTTTAACCCATGAGTAGATTGAATTTTACCAATTTTAGTTAACGATTTCATCTATAGCAAAGGTAAGGGGGAAAGTGTAAAGTATATTACTTCAATTTTTCTATTACATAGCTTCTACATGCAAATTTACTTTTACATCATCTGCCATCAACATACTCTTAGTTCCCACTTTAAAATCTCTACGATTGATCGTAAAATTTGTAGAAAAAAGAAGAATGCCGCTTTTAGATACAATAATAACTGGCGCAGAAATAGTTTTTGTAATTC
>CAIXQW010000261.1 GCA_903921675.1 uncultured bacterium
CTTGAATATTTTTTATTACGACACCTTAGATATTTTAATACCACCCTACAAATACAACTGCGATAGCAATAAAACACAATTGCCTTTTGCTTTGCAAGGAAATCCTCCGTTTGTATTGAACTACTCTTTTAATGGCAATCCTATAATAAAAACTATTAATGGCTTTTCAGATACACTATATTTAAACAACGGAACCTATAACTTTATTTCTGTTACAGATGCAACAGGATGCATTAAGTTTATCAACCAAGTATATAATTTTAATCGTCAAAAATTAAATTACATTGTAGATTCTACTTTTTTTAATTGTGCGTTAAATAAACAAGAATTAGTAATTAATATGCAAGGCGAATTACCATTTTACATCACTACTAAAAACGTTATGCTAAATATAATTGATACTGTTATTTCCAATCTAACTAATTTTCCAATATTTCTGGATAGCGGAATTCACATTATTAATTCTATCAATGATAACAATTGTAAAATTAATCTAACAGATACAATAATTAATAACAATATCATTCCTAGTGCTATCATTAACTACGATAGTATTTTTTGCGATCAAAGCGGAGCTGCAATCAATATAAAAATTAATACAAACTCTAATTCCAATATTTTATATTACAACCTAAATGCAATCAATAATATATTTCAATTTAATTCTAATATTATTTCTTACCCACTCCTACCAGGAACGTATTGGTTTGAAAAATTAGTAGACACGAATGGCTGTGAATTAAAAATAAATAAATTATTAAAAATTGATACAATTATTAAATACTATCTTGGATACAATACTAAATTTAATTGCGAGAATGATTCCACACTTGTAATTTTAAATCTTACAAATAATCAGAAATTTAAATTAAACTACGAAAATAATAACATCTTAACCCAATTAAATTTAGATACAAATTCATTTTATGTAGCAAATGGGACATATAATTTTTTAAATTTAATTGATACGAATGGATGTATTGAACAAATAAATAATAGTATCAGAATTGAAAATAATAAGCCCAAATATAACTTAGATTCAATCAAATTTGATTGTGCTGCAGAAGAATATTCCATTTATGCAAATGCAATCGGAAAAGCGCCATTTAAACTTGCATATATTTCTAATAATAAATTGATTAACGAGATTTATAATTCAGATTTAATTACTGTAACATTGCCTGGAGATTATATTCGTTTTGTTTCTCTTCTAGATAGTAATCAATGTTTATTAAATATTGATAGTTTTATCAACTTGCCATTTAAATTTAAAGGTGATTTTAAAATTTCAAAAAATGAACTTAATTTGATTACAAATAATATCCAATACCCAATAAATTGGTACAATGGCAATTCTTTAATAGCTATCAATCAACCAATTTTAGAAAATATTGGAAATGGCGACTACTTTGCACAAATAATTGATAGCGCTGGCTGTATAGTTAAATCAAACAATATTGTTTTCAAATATGATAACTCAGTTACTGTTTTCCCTAATCCATTTGAAAATTATTTTTATATAAGATCAGACAAAGCGAAAGAATATAACTATAAAATATATGACGCTATTGGCAGGCTTATTTCAAGTTCAAATTCAACAAATAATATTGAAAAAATAACCACTACCAGTTTTTCACCTGGTATTTATGTTCTTAAGGTAATTTTTGAAGATGAAATTTTGGAATTCAAAATAGAAAAAAAATAATTAAGTATTAATTTGCAGTAATATATGTGCGGAATAGCAGGAGTAATAAATTTAAATATTGATTTTAAAGTTCAACCTGATGTGTTGAAAAAAATGACAGATATAATTGCGTATCGTGGTCCTGATGGCGATGGGCATTGGATAAGTGAATCAGGCAACATAGGTTTAGGGCATAGGCGTTTATCTATTATTGATTTAAGCCATAGTGCAGATCAGCCAATGCATTATTCTGAAAGGTACACAATTGTATTTAACGGTGAAATATATAACTATCTAGAATTAAAAGAGGTATTAATTAAACAAGGCTTTCAATTTAAAACACAAAGCGATACTGAAGTTTTAATGGCTTTATATGATAGAGACAAGGAAAAATGTTTGCAATTATTAGATGGTATGTTTTCATTTGTAATTTATGACAAAAAAGACAATACTATTTTTTGCGCTAGAGATAGATTTGGAGAAAAACCATTTTTTTATAGTTACAAAGAAAATGAATATTTCTACTTTGGCAGCGAAATGAAATGTTTATGGGCTGCAGGCGTGCCTAAGGTTAGGAATAATAAAATGACTTTTAATTATTTAGCTTATGGTTTTTTAGATAATCCGAATGATTTAAGTGAAACATTTTATGAAGGATGCAAAAGACTGCCACATTCCAACTATCTGCTAATAAATTTAAACAACCCAAATATCAATCCAATTGCATATTATCGCATTGATTGGCAACATCAAAATACGAACATCTCAGAAAAAAATGCAACTGAAAAATTCACTGAATTATTTTATACTTCTGTAAGTCGCCGGTTAAGAAGTGATGTTCCTGTTGGCAGCAGTCTAAGTGGAGGCTTAGATAGCAGTTGTGTTGTAGCAGCTATTGATGAATTAAAAAAAGGAAGTAATATTTCTCAAAATACATTTAGCGCCATTTTTCCTGGATTTAAAAAAGACGAAAGTAAATATATTCAGCAAGTTATCAATCACACCAATGTAAACCCACATTTTATTACCCCATCAGATGAATGGTTAGAAAAAGATTTCGACAAATTAATCTACCATCAAGAAGAGCCGTTTGGTAGTGCAAGTATATATTTACAATATTGTGTATTTAGATTGGCAAAGCAAAATAATGTAACTGTATTGCTTGATGGGCAAGGCGCAGATGAAATTCTTGCAGGATACCATCCTTTTTTTATACAATATTTTAATGAGTTAAAAAGTACAAATCCTACATTGTATCAGCAAGAATTATCGGCATATCAAATGCTGCATAAGAATAATTTAATTAATGCAAATATTACCAATGGATGGAGAAATATCGTAAAGGGAGCATTGTCTAAACATGCAAGTAAATTACGAATTTACTACCAACAATTGCAACAATTTAAAAACCCAACCTTTCATTCGGATTTTTTTCATACATACGCTAAAGATTCCTTTGAACAAAAGTATGATTTCAAAAGCTTAAATGAATCGTTACAATGTAGCACCATGCACAGAGGCTTGCAAGAATTGCTAAGATATGCTGATAGAAATAGTATGGCACATAGTTTAGAAGTTAGACTGCCATTTTTAAATCATGACTTAGTAAATTTTATGTTTAGTTTGCCGCCAAGTTTTAAATTACATCATGGATGGACCAAGTGGATACAAAGGGAAGCCTTTACAGAAAAATTACCTAAAGACATTGCTTGGAGAATAGATAAAATAGGGTTTGAACCACCTCAAAAAAATTGGATGAAAAGTGATGCAATAAGAAATAGAATAGAAGAAAATAAAAAATCATTAATCAATCAAGGTATTTTAAGTCCAAAACTAAAGTCGAAAGAACTAGTAGCAGAAGATGCAGGAATAAGCCAACAAAATACTTGGAGAATTTTAAGTTTAGGTAATTAGCATGAAAAAAAAAATACTATTATACTTCCCTACAGATATTACAAAACAAGCAAATCAAAGTGTTTACAAGAAATTTTTATCTCAAATAAAAGGTTTTGAAAAATGTGGAATGGATGTTGATTATATTTTTCATTCAGGCACAGATATTATATTTAATAATGAGCCAATAAAATTTAAGTATAACATAAGTAAAAAAATAATTTC
>CAIXQW010000262.1 GCA_903921675.1 uncultured bacterium
ATTTGTAAATATTTTTCACTTTTTTTTAGAAATTACCCTATTTTTTTACCAATTTTGCAATAATTATTCAATTATTTATAAAAAATAGAAAAAGTAATATGTCAAACATGCGCCAAGAAGCCATCAACCACATCAATAGCAGACCTGCAGACGTGCGCGATTATGGCAATAAAAAAATCACAGAAATTTTTGCAAGTAATGTGTTTAGCGGAAAAGTAGTTCGCGAGTACTTAAGTGATGCAGCTTTTAAAAGTTTATCGCACAGTATAAAAAATGGTAGCAAAATAGACCGCGCTATGGCAGACCAGATAGCTAGTGGCTTAAAAGCTTGGGCAATGGATAGAGGCGTTACGCATTTTACGCATTGGTTTCAACCATTAACGGGTACTACTGCGGAAAAGCATGATTCGTTTTTTACATTAAAAAGCGATGGTAGCGCATTAGAATTATTTGATGCAGATGCATTAATACAACAAGAGCCTGATGCTAGTAGCTTTCCTAATGGAGGCATACGCGCCACTTTCGAAGCTCGTGGATACACTGCATGGGACCCAAGCAGTCATCCATTTATAATGGAAACAGCACATGGAAAAACATTATGTATTCCTACTATATTTATTAGCTATAGCGGGGAAAGTTTAGATACTAAAACCCCTTTATTACGCAGTGTAGATGCTTTAAATAAAGCAGCTATTGATGTATGCCACTATTTTGATAAAAATGTTACAAAAGTTACAGCAACACTTGGTTGGGAACAGGAGTATTTTGTAATAGACGAAGCGCTAGCAAATGCAAGACCAGATATTTCTATGACTGGTAGAACTTTGTTTGGCCATGCGCCAGCTAAAGGGCAACAATTAGAAGATCATTACTTTGGTAGCATTCCAGAAAGGGTGTTTGCTTTTATGCAAGACTACGAGCAAGAGAGTTACAAATTGGGTATTCCATTGCGCACCCGCCACAATGAAGTTGCTCCTGGACAATTTGAATGTGCTCCTATTTTTGAAGAATGTAATATAGCTGTAGACCATAATATTTTATTAATGGATGTAATGGCTCGTGTGGCAAAGCGTCATAAGCTAGCAGTGTTGTTTCATGAAAAACCATTTGCCGGAGTAAATGGTAGTGGTAAGCATAATAATTGGAGTTTGGCTACAGATACTGGTGTAAACTTATTAGCACCTGGTAAAACGCCTCGGACTAATTTAATGTTCTTGACATTTTTTGTAAATACAATTAAAGCTGTGCATGACCATGCAGACTTATTACGTGGTGCAATTGCTAGTAGCACTAATGATCATCGCTTGGGTGCAAACGAAGCGCCTCCAGCTATTATTAGTATATTTATTGGTGATTATCTAACAAAAGTATTGAACGAAGTAGAGAGCAGAGTAACAGGCAAATTTACAGAGCAAGACGAAGCATTATTAAAACTAGATATCCATAAAAATATCCCAGAATTAATAATGGATAATACAGATAGAAACAGAACTAGTCCATTTGCATTTACTGGAAATAAATTTGAATTTAGAGCAGTAGGTAGCAGTGCCAATTGTGCGCAAAGCATGACGGTGTTAAATACTATTATGGCACAAACTTTAATTACATTTAAAAGTGATGTAGATGCATTAGTGAAAAAAGGCGAGAAAAAAGAAGTAGCTGTAATGCAAATTTTACGAAAGTATATTAGCGGAAGCAAAAAAATATTATTTGAAGGAGATAATTATAGTGAGGAGTGGGCTAAAGAAGCTAAAAAACGAGGCTTAAATAATTTTAAAGATACCCCAAGAGCATTAGATGTATTTGGCAGAAAAGAAGTGAAAGCTTTGTTTGCTAAAATGGGAATTTTTAACGAAACAGAAAGTGATGCTCGCCACGAAATCCAATTAGAAGAGTACATTAAAAAGGTACAAATTGAAGCAAGAATGATGGGCTACATAGCAAGTAATTTTATTTTACCAAGCGCTATTCAATATCAAAATCGTTTAATACAAAACATTAAAGGCATGAAGGATATTGGCTTGAAACCAGAAAGCTATAGAAGCCAAAAAGATATAGTTACCCAAATGAGTATCCATATTAATGCAGTTAGCGATAATGTAGAAAAAATGATTGAGGAGCGCAAGAAAGTAAATGCAATTGCGGATACGCACAAGCGTGCTTATGCATATTGCGATAAAATTAAACCATTCTTTGATGTAATTCGCTACAATGCAGACAAGCTAGAATTGATGGTAGATGATAGTATGTGGCAATTACCTAAATACAGAGAGTTGTTATATATGAGATAATTTGTATAAACTAATTTTATCAAAACATCCTTTTCAAATATTAGAAAAGGATGTTTTTTATTTTAGATTAAAACATAATAGTACAAACATGTAGGCAAAATATTTTGTATTATTGCAACTCCAAAACACATGGCACTAAAGCAACACACAGATATTTCCGAAATGATTAGGCAACAGCGCGAAAATGCTGCCATGTATGTATTACCTTTTGTAGAACAAACATTGCCAATTAAAAGCGGAATAAAAGTTTTAGAAATTGGATGCGGAGAAGGTGGGGTTTTAAAACCTTTTTACGACAAAGGATGCCTAAGCGTAGGAGTAGATTTGGATGGTGTAAGAATAGATAGAGCGCAGGATGTATTTGCCACAGAAATTGCTACAGGCAATATGCGCATTACTTTAGAGAATGTGTATGATGATGCTTTTAAAACCAAGTATAAGAATTTCTTCGACTTAATAATTTTAAAAGATGTGATAGAGCACATTCCTCAACAAGAAAATTTTATTCCGTATTTAAAGACTTTATTGGTACCTAGAGGCAAAGTGTTTTTTGGATTCCCACCTTGGTATATGCCTTTTGGAGGGCATCAACAGATTTTGATAAGTGGCTGGGCTAGCAAACTACCATACTATCATTTATTACCAAATTTTCTATACACTGGTATTATGAAAATGGCTGGGGAGACAAAGGAAAAAATTGATGAAATGCTAGAAATTAAATCTACAGGTATTAATATAGAACGCTTTGAAAAAATTGTAAATTCTAGTGGTTTTAAAATAGCAAGCAAACAATGGTTTTTAATTAATCCCATTTACAAATACAAATTTGGTTTGAATCCTAAGAAACAAAATTGGTTGTTTGGTGCGGTGCCATACCTGCGAAATTTTTTAACTACTTGCGCTTATTACACCATAGAAATGGAATAGCCTCATTGCTATTTATAAATAACAGAATTTATTCGTGCATTCGTGGCAATCATTTAATATGCATTCCACCAATCCCAAGCTGCCTTGGCCTGTTCTTCTAACATTTGTAAACCATTGCAGCAAGCAGCGTTTGCAAGTTTACCTTTCTGCAAAAAAAGTGTTTCTAAAGGATTATAAACTAAATCAAATAAATAATGATTGGCAGTTAAATACTGGTATGGAATAGGAGGAAAGCTATCTACATTTGGATACATACCAAGCGGCGTAGTATTGATGATGATAGTATATTTATTCATAATATTTTCATCCATATCTGCAAAATGAATAGTACCTAAATCTGATTTTCTGGTAACTATAACAAATGGAATATTCAATTGATGTAGTACAAATTTTACTGCTTGTGCAGCACCGCCATTACCAATAATCATGGCATGGGTATTATTAGGTAGTAAAAAATGTTTAAAAGATTTTTGAAACCCAATTACATCTGTATTCGTACCAACCCAATTGCCATTTATTTTTTTAATACAATTGATTGCACCAACCTTTTCAGCAACTGTATCAATAGCATCTAAATACTTTATTACAGATTGTTTATACGGAATAGTTACATTTGCAAACTCTGCATTTGTTGTTTGTAAAAATGATTGCAAATCTGCTTCAGATGCAATATTAAAATTGCTATATTTTGCGTCAATACTATTTTCTAAAAAAAAATCTGTAAAATATTGTTTACTAAACGAGTGCTCTAACGATTTTCCAATCAATCCAAATTGTTGCATA
>CAIXQW010000263.1 GCA_903921675.1 uncultured bacterium
GATTTTGTAATGGTAAATGCGCTAGTGTGGTTTGTATTGTTTTTATAAGAATTAATCTTTAAAACATAATTACCAATAGAATAGGTAATCATTGAAAAAGAATAAATATTATTTTTTAAAATAGGAGATGGATTAGAGAATAATAATTTTCCACCCAAATCATATAGTTGCACCGATTCAATTTTTAAATCACTTACTGATACAGCAATATTTATATCATTGGATGCAGGGTTTGGATAAATGGTTAAATATTTATCGAACAATAAATTGTCGTCAATTCCTTCTGCTTTTGTATTATTTGGTTGTAAAACTCCATGCGTGATGGTTATTGTACCAGCAGTATTCGTGCTAACTACAGCCATTTCTCCTATAGCATATGCAAAGGTATTAGCACCAACTACGGCACTTCCTCCTGCACTATTAAATGTTGATGGTCCTATACTTTGAGCATTTGCACCAATACCAGCAATAAGTAATGAAATAGAAAGTAATATTTTTTTCATTTTTTTTCAATAATTAATAAGCGGTAAATTTATGTTGAAAGATGATAAAAAAACAAATTATGGGACGAAATGAAATATTTGTGGATAATAAAAAAAATCATAAATTCAATAGAGATAGCACAATTTTTAAATTGCATTACAATAAGTTCTTTATTAGCCATTTTTTTCTATGTCAATAAATTGTGGTTCATTTATCTATATTATTTCGTAATCGCTCATACACTATTCACTACATTTACAATCTATGCAACAATATTTACACTTATTGCAACATATTTTGGATAATGGTACCGATAAAACAGATCGCACAGGCACAGGCACACGTAGTTGTTTTGGCTATCAAATGCGTTTTAATTTAAATAATGGCTTTCCATTAGTTACTACTAAAAAAGTACATTTAAAAAGTATTATATACGAATTACTATGGTTTATAAAAGGCGAAACCAATACTAAATATTTAACTGATCATGGCGTAAGTATTTGGAACGAATGGGCAGATGAAAATGGTAATCTTGGTCCTGTATATGGCAAACAATGGCGCAGTTGGCAAGGTGCAGATGGCAAAACATATGATCAATTAATGGATGTTATTCATCAATTAAAAACAAATCCAGATAGTCGAAGAATTATCATTAGTGCATGGAACGTAGCCGAATTAAAAGACATGGCTTTAATGCCATGCCACAATATGTTTCAGTTTTATGTAGCCGATGGAAAACTAAGTTGTCAATTGTACCAACGTAGTGCAGATGTATTTTTAGGTGTACCATTTAATATTGCTAGCTATGCATTATTTACGATGATGCTTGCACAGGTTTGCAATTTACAACTAGGCGATTTTGTACATACATTTGGGGATGTGCATATTTACAACAATCATTTTGATCAAGTAAAATTGCAATTATCAAGAACACCACATCCATTACCTACCATGAAAATAAATCCCGCTATAAAAAATATAGAAGACTTTACTTTTCAAGATTTTACTTTAGAAAATTATGTTTGCGATCCAGCGATAAAAGCCCCTGTTGCTATTTAAATAATTAAAAAAAAATATAAATCTTCAAAAAATGTTAAAATATTTATCAATAATTATACTTGCTGCAATTTCACTTTCTTCTTGCTCCGAAGAAAATGAAGATTTGGTAAAAGAACCAAACAAAGATGGTGCTATAGAAACAGTAATAAATGTAGCACATGAAAATGGATTTGACATTTTAAAAACTACTCACAAAGTTTGGATGAAAGGAGCTATAGACAAAGAGATAGTAACTTCTGATACGCTAAAATCGTTAGGCACTGAAGCTAAAGATGTGGAAGATGAAAATGGTGATGAGAAAAACGTAATTGCTCCCAAAGATTACGAATTATATATTACAGTAAAATAATTTTCAAGAATGAAAAAAAGTAAAATTGTTTCGCTAGTCTTAATTACAGCTACATTAGCAGCTTGCCATAAGGAACAAGTAGAAGATTGGAATGGCAATAAAAAAGTATACATAAGGTCTGACTCTACAGCAGCATATTCGCATCATCATGGTGGCGCTTGGCTTTGGTTTTATGCTTTTAGGCCTTACGGCATGTACCGCAATGGCAGCTATTCTCGTATGGGTTATTATAGCAGTGGCATTCATCACAATTCTAATATTGGCAGCAATGCTTTTAAAGGAAGAGCTACGCGTGGTGGTTTTGGTAGCAGCGGATTTAGCTCTAGCAGAGCATAAAATGAAAAGAGAAAAGATGAGAAGAATTTCCATTACTCCCAGAAATAATTGGCAAAAAGCAGTAGAAAATCTTGGTTTTGGTTTTCATACCACAGATGTTCCTTATTGGATCGAAAGTGCATATTACGAATTTACCATGCCAGAAGTTTTGCAAATAGAAAATGCTACTACACAACTTTGGGAAATGTGTTTAGAAGCTGTGCAATATGTAATAGATAATGATTTATTTACTAAATTTTGTATACCATCTTTTTTTGTACCACATATACAAAATTCTTGGAATGAAGATCATGCTTCAATTTATGGCCGCTTCGATTTAGTATTGAATAACGGAGAAATTAAGCTCCTAGAATTTAATGCAGATACGCCAACATCTATTTATGAAGCAGGAATCGTACAATGGTTTTGGTTGCAAGATTTTGATAAAACCAAAGACCAATTTAATTCTATACACGAAAAATTAATTGATTATTGGAAATATGTAAAGGATTATTTGCATGATGGTGTGTTGCATTTTACATGTTTAAAAAATAGTTTAGAAGATTTAACTACTGTAGAGTATATGCGCGATTGTGCTATACAAGCAGGCTTGTCCACAAAATTAATTTTTATAGAAGATATCGGTTGGGATGGTAATGCGCAAGTATTTTTAGATTTGGAAGAAGTAGCAATAAAAAATATTTTTAAACTATATCCATACGAATGGATGATAAATGAAGAGTTTGCACAAAATATTTTATTAGATAAAAACAAAACCTTTTGGATAGAACCAAGTTGGAAAATGATATTATCTAATAAAGCAATTTTACCAATATTATGGCAATTGTTTCCTAATCATCATTTGCTATTAAAAGCTAGTTTTGTTAATGATGATTTTACTAGCTATGCAAAAAAACCATTTCTTTCTCGCGAAGGCGCAAACATTCTGTTGGTAGAAAACCAAAAGGAAATTGTAAGTACAGATGGCGAGTATGGTGCAGAAGGATATATTTATCAAGAGTTGTATAAATTACCTAATTTTGAAAACAACTATGCCGTAATAGGTAGTTGGGTGATTGGCCAACAATCAGTAGGTATCGGTATTAGAGAGAGCGATGGCTTAATTACAAATAATCTGTCTAGATTTGTACCACATTTAATCGTTTAAGTACATTAGAATTTAAATAATAACATACTTTATGACAATATCTATCATTGTAGCAGCATCTTTAAATAATTGCATTGGTAAAGCCAATCAGTTGCCTTGGCATATTAGTAATGATTTAAAATATTTTAAAAAACTAACTACTAATCATTGCATTATTATGGGCAGAAATACTTTTGATAGTATTGGTAAAGCATTACCCAATAGAGTAAATATTGTAGTAAGCAAAAACGAAAAATTAAATATAGAAGGGGTAGTGGTAAGGCAAAATTTAGATGATGCAATTGCTTATTGTGAGCAATGGAAACATCAAGAAATATTTATCATTGGTGGAGCCACCATTTATCAGCAAATGATAGAAAAAGCAAATAAAATTTATTTGACACGCGTAGCAACTACTATAGAAAATGGCGATGCTTTTTTTCCAGAATTACAGGCAAAGGAATGGTCATTGCAAAGCGCAACTCGCCATGAGAAAGATGAGAAAAACGAATTTGACCATATTTTTGAAACATATATAAAAGTAAGCAGTGAGCCGATTATTTATCGTTAAAGAATATATGCAATATCGCCTAAAGGCATTAAATAGGCATGGAGTGCACTCTCCATTTGTTTATGCTTTTAATGATGAAGTAATTGCAGATAAACGACATTTTTATGCTTTTGAAGCAATAGAAAAATTACGCAAACAATTGTATCTAAGCAAAGAAAAAATGGAGGTGCAAGATTTTGGGGCAGGTTCTTATCATACAAAAAAAAATATTAGAAGCATTGCAAGTATTGCAAAATTGGCAGGTCGTAGCCATCATCATGGTATGTTATTATTTAGAATGGTCAATTATTATCAATCTAAAAATATTTTAGAACTCGGTACATCTTTAGGCATTGGTACAAGTTATTTAGCGCTAGCCAATCCTGCGGCTACCATTACAAGTATAGAAGGTAGCAAAACTATTGCCGATTATGCCATGAAAAATTTCAAGGCTTATCAAATACAAAATGTGCAGCAAGTAGTTGGAAATTTCGATACAGTTTTGCCAGATGTTTTAGCTAATAATCCGCCGTTCGATTTTGTATTTATAGATGGCAATCATCAATACCATCCTACTTTAAATTATTTCAATTTATTGATTACAAAAGTTGCAGAAGAAGCAATTTTGGTATTTGATGATATACATTGGAGCCCAGGTATGAAGCAAGCATGGCAGGAAATAGCTGCAGACACAAGAGTAAAATTAAGTGTAGATGTTTTTCAGTTTGGCATTGTATTTATCAATAAAAATTTTAAAGAGAAACAGCATTTTATCATTAAATATTAATGGAAGAAATAGGTATTTAAAATTTTATAATTTTCAAAATTCTCTTTTCAAAATTAAAATGGCTATATTAGCAGTTCAAACCATTTTATTCAACATAGCATGACTATAGGAATACTAACAGAGCCTGGAGTAGAAACTAGAGTAAGCGCATTGCCAGACATTGTTGCTTCATTTATCAAATTAAATACTACTGTACTTGTAGAAAGCGGAGCAGGTGCAAAAGCTTATGCATCTGATGACGATTACAAAGCAGTAGGTGCGCAAATTTCTAATGCAGAAGAAATACATGCTAAAGCAGATATTATTTTAAGTATTAATCCTCCTGCATCTGTAACAGATAATAAAATTTATCTGGGTACATTTCAGCCTTATGGGCAAGCGCAATTAATGCAGCAATGGGCAAGTAAAGGTATCACTACTTTTAGCATGGATACCATTCCGCGCACTACGCGTGCCCAAGCAATGGATGTTTTAAGTAGCCAAGCAAATATCGCAGGATACAAAGCAGTGTTATTAGCTGCTACAGAATATCCAAGGTATTTTCCGATGTTTATGACAGCAGCAGGTAGTATTCCTCCTGTTAAGTTATTGATATTAGGTGCAGGTGTTGCAGGCTTACAAGCAATTGCAACTGCCAAAAGATTAGGCGCAGTGGTAGAAGTATTTGATACAAGGCCTGCCGTAAAAGAAGAAGTAATGAGCCTTGGTGCCAAGTTTGTAGAAGTAGATGGTGCAGCAGA
The DNA here is from genome assembly GCA_903921675.1 of uncultured bacterium. GTDB lineage: Bacteria > Bacteroidota > Bacteroidia > Chitinophagales > Chitinophagaceae > CAIXQW01. The sequence continues at coordinate 5,431 of CAIXQW010000263.1, forward strand.
TGCAAGTGCAGCTGGTGGATATGCAGTAGAGCAAACAGAAGAATATAAGCAAAAGCAACAAGATAGAATAGCGCAAAGCGTAGCTAAAACAGATGTAATCATCACTACTGCGCAAATACCTGGTCGTAAAGCACCAATATTATTAACAGAAGAAATGATTGCTTCTATGCGCAAAGGAAGTGTAATTATAGATATTGCAGCTAGCACAGGTGGTAATACACCTTACACTAAAAATAATGAAACAGTTATTACAAATAATGGTGTAAAAATTATAGGTAATAGCAATTTACAAGCTTCGGCACCTAGCGATGCAAGTAAGGTATATGGCAAAAATATTTTAAATTTCTTAAACCTAATTATTACAAAAGAAGGCAGTTTGCATTTGAATTTCGAGGATGATTTGGTAATAGGCACTTGCGTTACACATGGCGGCGAAATAAAAAATGAAAGAGTAAAAGGTAGTCTATAAATTTAGTTGATTCATTAAATTAAAATATAGTTCAATTAACTTTTTATTCTACGTATCAAATATTACAATACAACAATCAAACAATATAATATGGAACAAATTATTCAATTTTTTTCTGACAATTACAATATGGTTACCATTGTAATTTTATCTATTTTTTTAGGAATAGAAGTGATAGGTAGAGTGCCAAGCGTATTGCATACTCCATTAATGAGTGGAGCAAATGCAATTCATGGTGTGGTAATTATTGGTGCGATAATTGTAATGGGGCAAGCTGCTCCTGATAATTATTTAGCCATTATCTTAGGCTTTTTAGCTGTAATTCTAGGTACATTAAATGTAGTTGGTGGATTTGTGGTTACAGATAGAATGCTAGAAATGTTTTCTAAAAAGAAACAAAAGAAATAATAAATTACATATTCCAGATTCCAAAGTCCAATACACTTTGCAGATTCAGATAACCAAAAAAATATTGATAAACGAAGCAGAACAACTTAGAAAAATAGTATCAGCAATAATAAATAAACTATCAAAAAATAAAAATTAACAATATGCAGCACTTTATTCTTCTATTATCCTACCTAATTGGAAGTATCTCATTTATAATAGGCTTAAAAATGCTTTCTCATCCAGATACTGCACGCAAAGGAAATTTGTATGCAGCCGTGGGAATGACCATTGCGATTTTGGCAACCATATTCTTGTATACAGATGAGAATGGTAATCATTTAGGGAATTACTTATGGATTTTCGGAGGATTAATTATTGGTACTGTTGTTGGTACAATGATAGCTAAGAAAGTACAAATGACAGCAATGCCGCAAATGGTAAGTTTGTTTAATGGCATGGGTGGTGCATGTGCTGCTATTATTTCTATAGTAGAGTTTAGGCACTTTATACATAAGCAAGAAAATCCTTCTACCAATTTAATTGAAGATGCAATGAATGCCATTGCAGGAGTTTTACATCCCCATGCAACTGCTACACATGCCAATGATAAATTAATTTTGCTAACTATTTTATTAGGTTTAGTAATAGGTACTGTTTCCTTTTTTGGTTCTATGATTGCCTTTGGTAAATTAAATGGCAATATCAATGATAAAACTTTAGCTGGCCAGCAAGTAATAAATATTGGATTATTATTAATTGTAATTGTATTAATTGTAGCAATTTTAACTGGCTTTATTGGTATTAGCATTACAGCTTTATTTTGGACTTTATTTGTTATAGCTGCCTTGTACGGTATATTGTTTGTAATGCCGATAGGTGGTGCAGATATGCCTGTGGTTATCTCTTTATTAAACTCCTTTACAGGTGTTGCAGCTGCTTTTGGTGGGTTTTTGTACAGTAATCCAGTAATGCTTACAGGTGGTATTTTGGTAGGTAGTGCCGGTACAATTCTTACCATGCTGATGTGTAAAGCTATGAATAGAAGCCTTACCAATGTAATAGTTGGCGCATTTGGTGGCAATGCTGCAGCAAGCGGCATTAGTGCAGATGCTGGTGGTGCATTTAAAGAAATTAGCTTGAGTGATAGTGCTGTATTAATGGCCTACTCTAAAAAAGTTGTCATTGTGCCAGGTTATGGATTGGCGGTAGCACAAGCCCAACATATTTGTCACGAGTTAGAAAAATTATTAGAAGAAAAAGGTGTAGAAGTTTGTTATGCAATTCATCCGGTAGCAGGTCGTATGCCAGGCCACATGAATGTGTTATTAGCAGAAGCAGATGTGCCTTACGAAAAATTAAAGGAAATGGAAGAAATTAATCCAGAGTTTGCACAAACAGATGTAGTATTAATTTTAGGCGCAAATGATGTAGTAAACCCTGCTGCTAAAACAGACCCAGCTTCTCCAATTTATGGCATGCCCATTTTAGAAGTAGAAAATGCATCTCATGTTATTGTAAATAAAAGAAGTATGAAGCCAGGATATGCAGGTATAGAAAATATGTTGTTTTTTCAACCAAAAACATCCATGCTATTTGGCGATGCCAAAAAAGTGTTGCAAGATTTAGTTAGCGAATTAAAAAGCATGTAGTAGGCAATTCATTACTATTTTAAATGATAAATTTACCAGCAGCTTTAATTCAAGAATTACAGAATAACAATATTGTAGATGTAGAACAATTACAAAAAGCACATCTAGAAGACGCTATTACATCTGTTAGAATCAATTCTAAAAAATGCACTTTGCAATTTTCTAACCAAGCTAAAGTGCCTTGGGCAGATCATGCTTTTTATTTAGCAGATAGACCATTCTTTGCACATGACCCTTTGTGGCATGCAGGTGCTTATTATGTGCAAGAAGCAAGCAGCATGTTTTTAGAGTATGCCTTCAAGCAATGTGTTAATTTATCTGAAGATATTAAAGTTTTGGACTTATGTGCAGCACCAGGAGGCAAAAGTACTTTGGTAGCAGATATAATTTCTGAAAATAGTTTGTTGATAAGCAATGAGGTAATAGGCACTAGAGTAGCACCATTAGCAGAAAATATGATGAAGTGGGGTAGGTGTAATACATGGGTAAGTAATAACGATCCTAAGCAATTTACAAAGCTCGAAAACTATTTTGATGTAATACTTGTTGATGCTCCATGCAGTGGTAGTGGCTTATTTAGAAAAGATGAAAATTATATTGCAGAATGGACAGCGGCCAATGTGCATTTATGTGCGCAAAGGCAACAAAGAATTTTGCATGATGTAATGCCTGCATTAAAACCAAATGGCATTTTAATATACATGACCTGCAGTTTTAGCACTGCAGAAAACGAAGATATTTGTGATGAGATTGTAGAGCAATTTTCTGCAGAAAGTATAACCTTGGAAGTACCAACGGATTGGGGTATTCTGAAAACAATAAGTAAAAAAAAGCAAGCAAGTGCATACCGATTTTTCCCAAACTTATTGCAAGGCGAAGGATTTTTTCTTGCATGTTTTAGGAAAATGGATGATGTAGATAATGCTCCAGATTTAAAATATTTCAAAAAAGAGAAAACCGATTTTAATTGGTTGGGTAAATATGTAAATTTGAATAATAAAACAGTAATTCAAGAAAAAGAATTACTCTTTGCCATGCCCAATAATTATTTAGATGATTATTTATATCTATCAAAAAACATTAAGCTAATTCGCAAAGGAACATTGCTAGGAAAAGCAATTAAACAAGAATTAATACCAGAGCACGATTTAGCAGTAAGTGTTCATTGCGCATATCAAAATACTTACGAGGTAACTTTAACGCAAGCCCTTAATTATCTAAAAAAAATAGATTTTACATTGCCAGAAGACTGCCCAAAAGGGTGGGTGATATTGCAATACAATTATTGCAATATTGGGTGGATAAAAAATATGGGTAATAGATGGAACAATTATTTTCCGATGCACTTACGAATAAGAAAAATGTGAGTTTATTTAATAATCTTTAACTAACTCACTTTTGCGTTAGTTATATTTCCAACTACCTTTGTACTCAACTTATTTTTATGGTACGTATTTTCATTACATTCTTTTTTACAATTACTTTTTTTTATAATACCCAAGCTCAAACAGATTCGCTATTTGTAACACAACAAAATGGTGTAAACCTTGTATCTATTAGCAGTACAGAAGTATCTACCTTGCAAGGTGTTGCTAACATGTACAATGTATCTGCAGATATAATTAGTTTATTTAATCAATATACTTTTACAGATAAAATACCTGCGAACGAATCTGTATTATTACCATTAACGGAAACCAATTATTTTAAACTTTCTAGTATGAATGCACAAATGGGTTATTTGCCTATTTACTACCAACCAACTACAGAAGAAAAAGTAATAGAAATTTCAAAGCGATTTTTAGTGTCGGAAAGTACTTTATACAAATGGAATGCTTTGAATAGTCAAGATATAATAGCTGATAAAGCTATCCTTGTTGGTTGGTTAAAAACAAATCAAACCCAAAATAATATTGTAGTAGTTGGTAAAAAAACGAGCTACCAATATACCAAAGATGACACCTTTTCTAAAGATATTAAAGCAGATTATGCCAACGCAAAAGCTAAGGTAAAAAGTGCTGCCCATCAAATTAGTAAAGGCATAAAAACAATAACAACACCTAAGCCAAAATTAGTAACACCTATTGTACAGACAGAAAATGTAGTAGTAGAAGATACTTTAGATGTTGTACCAGCTGGTTTTGCATCCTCTAAATCAAGGTCTTTACAAAGAACTTATATCAACTCTAAGGAAACTGTAAAAGAAGGAGTAAACAAGGTGGGAACTACCGTAAATAAGGGTATTACCAAAGTTACAAAAATTGTAAACAGAGGCTATCAGCAAGAAAAACTGGAAAGAGAAGCACGCTTAAAAGCTGCACAGCTACCCAAAAAAATAAATACAGAAGTGCCTGTAATAAACAATGATGCAAAACAAGAATTGCAAACAGATGCAGAAATCATTAATAACGATACAACAATAAGTGCAAAAGAAGTGGCATCTACAAAAGATGAAGTAGATATTCCTAAATATATCAACGAAAATGCGGATGCAAATATTTACGATTTGGCAGGCAGTGCACCAAAAGCAGAGCTAAATAATACAGCTAGTGCAAATGGAAAAGAAATAAATCCAAAATCTGGCAAGGCTATTACTTTTTATTCAGGCTCAGAAGGGATGCATTTGGCCATTACAGACTATGCGCCAAAGGATGCAAAAATTTTGGTAGAAAATAAAAAGAATGGAAAAAAAATCGTGGCGAAAGTATTAGGACCGATGAATAAAAATTCTGAAGAAGAAGCAGGCTTATTAATATTATTAAGCGATACTGTAAAAAAAGATTTACAACCTAGTGGCGAAAATTTTATGGTAGAAATTTCATTGATTAATGAATAGTAGATTTACCGTTAATTAAATTTTACAAAGCAATGTTGCTATCTTAGCACTACTAATTATAAAATTTATTAACTTGCCTCTTTTACATGAAAATACTCATCATTCGCTTACATCTTTTAGAAAAAGTAATGGCAACCA
>CAIXQW010000264.1 GCA_903921675.1 uncultured bacterium
ACTAAAACCACTTAAAATAAATAGTACACCAACTATCATGCGCACTATCCATAAAATAATATTTTCTGTTTTGCTAATTTGTAAATTGCTTTCCATTTTGTTTTTCGAATTTTAATAAATAGTAAAAATAAATTTAAAAGAAATCTTATTTTGATGTTCAAAGATATTGTACAGCAGTAGTGCTACCAATGCCATTAACTATTTAACTTGTTATGAAAATGTTTATCATCTTACAGCATCCGTTATTCCGTTTCTAGCAGAAAAATATTTAATATTGCTATAATAAAATTAAAATGCCTTACCAAATTAATTGCCTGCATGGCACCATCAATTTACAAGTAGCACAAATCATGGGCATACTCAATGTAACCCCTGATAGTTTTTTTGATGGTGGTAAACATGATAGTATAAGCAGAGCAATTGAAAAAGCCATTCAATTGAAAAACGATGGCGCTACTATTATTGATATTGGTGGGCAAAGTACAAGACCCAAAGCTACTCTAGTTTCTGCTGCTGAAGAATTGGATAGAATTGCCACAGTAATAGAAGGTATTAGAAACTTTGATAAAAGCATTATTATATCTGTAGATACATTTTACAGCAACGTAGCCAAGCATGCCATTGCATTAGGTGCAGATATCATTAATGATGTAAGCGCTGGAGAAATGGATGATGCTATGATACAGACAGTGGCAGACCTACAAGTACCATACATGATGATGCATATGCAAGGCACACCAAGCACAATGCAACTTGCTCCAAGCTATAGTAAAGTTAGCCAAGAAGTATATCAGTATTTAGAAAATAAAATGATTGCTGCTAAGCAATTGGGCATTCAACAATTAATAATAGACCCTGGCTTTGGCTTTGGAAAAACTACTGCACACAATTTTGAATTATTTGCTAATCTAGAAAAATTCCAAGATTTACAAACACCCTTATTGGTAGGTATTAGTCGTAAAGGAATGATATACAAAACCCTTGGTATTCAAGCAGCCGCAGCATTGAATGGCACAAGCGCTTTGCACATGGCAGCTTTGCAAAAAGGAGCTAATATTTTACGAGTGCATGATGTAAAAGAAGCGAAAGAAGTCATTACATTATTTAACGAGGTAGAAAAGTATAAAAAAGTGGTTTAGTGGTTAGGAGGTGGTACTTATTCATCTCTATATTTCGTCTACTCAATATGACGAACAGATTTGCAAAATAGATATTAAAATACCTTTTATTCAATCGCAAATCTATCATCAATTCTACTCTTTATCTCTTATCCTCTTTGTTCAAAAAAAATCTCTCGTCACCTCTTGGCTCCTCTATTCTTAGAATAAGCTACCCTGCTTCACCACTTCTTTTTTATCTAGTAAAAACATATCGTGTTTATTAGCTGCTAATTTCCCGATAGCATTATCTATAGGATGCGCCTTCATAAAATCTGTTGGATAGGGTTTGAAAAAATCTTTTATAGCCGATGAATTATTTTCTTGCAACCAATCTTTTTCAATATTAGGTGGCAGTATTAATGGCATTCTTTTTTTAGAATTATGAATGATGCTCATTAAATCGTTTGCCGGTACTGTAACAATGCTAAATGTATTCTTCGTTTGATTTGTAGAAGTATCATTCCATGTGCTATATACTCCAGCCATGGCAAACAATTGCTCGTTTTTCAATTGCACGTAATATGCCTGCTTCTGTTTATAATTGTGTTGGTACTCTATAAATCCATCACACAATATCAAACAGCGCTGATGCAAAATACTTTCTTTAAAACTTGGTTTCTCAAAAATTGTTTCTGCCCTTGCATTGATAGTTTGTGCTCTTAATTTTTTAATAGCATCTGCGCCATGTGCCCATTTTGGAATCAAGCCCCATTCATACAACTGTACAATATCGGATTGTTGCTGTGTAATGACAGGCAATTTATCATTTGCAAATGCCTTGGCTATCATTACAGGTGCATAATTCAATTGCGGAATCCTCACCGAAAATCTATCTTCGATTTGCTTTTTAGGTTTTGTATTTGTAGCAATGCCGCACATTGGTGATGGCGCAAAAATAAAGTTTATATTTTATTTATAGCTTCTTACCTGCTTGATAAATAATTTTCCTTCATCAAATTTAAATTCAATATCTAATGCATATTCTTCGTAAGTATAAGCAATACTGGCTTTGGGATTCCTAAAATAATAATACTCTTTGATATTAGATAAGGCTTTGTATAATTGCTCTATTTGCAATTGGGTCAACACATTTTTACCACCATTAATACTACTGCGTGTAATATATTGCGCAAATACTTTACCTGTTTCTTGGGTAAACTCTTCGGAATCAAAACAAACAAATTGGTCGCAAGTGATGCTATCCTCTGGCGCAACTACACTCACCTCTCCTACTTGCACATTGATGGTGTACCCATGAAAACCTTTGCGAAACAAATTGCTCGTAATAGCTACGCCATTTGCTTCTTCGGCAGGAAAGCCTTGGTGCACTAGCACGGCCATTAATACGGTTTGATTATCAATGCCAAACAAACTCCTTTCTTGATAAGCTTCTTCGTTCCATACGCTAGCCCAAACTTTTTTGATGGCTTTTTCTATTGTTTTAGTAGTATCGTTTAAAATACCTGTATGACTTTCATACAAACCTGCACCATTAAAGCCATCAATATCTTCTGCATTGCTACTACTGCGAAAACGATAAGATGCATTTGCATTATTCTTGCTTAATTGTTTACCAACTACATCCAACAATGCCACATCTATTTTTTGGCTTTGTATAGCTTTGCGCACTTTTTTTAATTGACGATTGACCGAGTCTTTGTATTGCAGCGGAATGTCTAGCAACTTTTTCAACTCTTGCTGAATCGTTTTACTTTTCATGTGCTGCGCATAGTAATAAAACGGAATTGCAAAAGCACCTGCAGGCACTGCAAACAATTGCGGGTGTAGCCGATGAATTTTATACAATTGCGATACACCATAAGATTTGCTACCAATGTTTTTTATACTCATGGCAGACTTACCATCAAACACTTGCAATGCTTTTGTAACCGTATCCGATTTTAAAACAATTTTCTTTCTATTAATATTTTTCTTTTTTACAATATCTAATTCTGTAGCTGGTAAAATATCTATTTTATTTTTTTGAATTTTAATCAGAATAGGTTTATTCCATAGTTTTTTTGCAGTAAGTATACTATCAAACAAAGTATAAGCACAGGCAGGCGTTTTTCTATTATTACACAATACATTAATATGGCTCAAAGGTGTTTGCATAGTGCTTGTTACCACAGCTTTACAATCTGGTAAAGACAGTGGAGTACCGTCAAAAAAAATAATATCATTAGCCGAAATATTATTAAACTCTTTGCTTAAATTATTGATTCGCCTAGCATAGCCATAAGTATTGCCTACTACCAATGCTTGGTAAGTTTGGTTCTTAAAAATATTTTCCGGATAAATTAATGGGATGTTTTTGATTCGCTTTTCTAAATTCATCAAAAAACTATTATTCACTAGCAAATAAATTGGCGCATCCAACTTTACATTTTTTTTCAGTTGCAAATACATTTGCTGCAAAGATGCCAATGGTATATCATCTTCGCTAACAAACTCTAATGTGTACACATGCTGACTAGTATAATAGTTTAAAGTGCCAAGGCAGTATTTTCTATTGGGGTTATTGGTGTAATTGGTTTTATTATATTCTGCAATGTCGTAAGTATCGGCAAAAATTCTTTCGCAAAAATCCATATGATATCTAAACCTTGTACTATTGATGAAATACAATTGATTATCTGCAATGTTATAACAAAGCTTTACGCATTCTATGCCGCTATATATATCGCTTAATGGTTCTCCTTTTAACTGATTGAATTCCTTTTGGTTGTTGATAGAAAACAAATAATCATCCGCCAAAGAAAACCCCTGCCCTTGCACAAGCAAATAAGGGAATATTAAAAATAATATGATGAGATATTTATGCAATTTGCAGATTTACAAATTCAAATATAGAATGAAATGTAAGTATTGCAATCAAAAGGAAGTTAAAGGAATAATAAATAATCTCAT
>CAIXQW010000265.1 GCA_903921675.1 uncultured bacterium
TCTGCAATATTAATATCGCCAAGCATTGCATAGCTAGCTGTTACGCCACCTGTTGTAGGGTCTGTTAGGAAGCTAATATAAGGCAATTTGGCTTTTGCCAATTGCGTAAGCTTAGCACTACTTTTAGCCATTTGCATCAAGCTAAATGCGCTTTCCATCATTCTTGCACCACCACTTTTACTGATAATCATAAAAGCCATTTTATGTGCGATTGCGTAATCTATAGCTCTAGATATTTTTTCGCCAACTACACTACCCATGCTTCCGCCTATAAAGGAAAAGTTCATCGCAGCAGTTACTAAATTTTTACCATTTACTTGGCCTACAGCTACAGTCATAGCATCTTTCAAACCACTACTTTTTTGTGCATCTATAATTCTATCTTTATAGGGTTTCATATCTACAAAGTTTAGTTTGTCGGTACTTGTAATATTATCAAACAATATTTCAAATTTTTCATCATCATATATGATGTGAAAATATTCATCTGCATCTACTCTGTTGTGATGGTCGCAGTCTGGGCAGCACCAAAGGGTTTCGCTCATTTCTTGCACTGTATGCGTTTTTTTACAACTAGGGCATTTATGCCATAGTCCATCGGGAGTTTCACGTTTTTCTTTTGTACTAGTTAATATATTTTTTCTGATTCTACGAAACCATGTACTCTTCGGTTCTTTTCCTGCTGTAAAATCGTCATCAAATTCTGTTTGCGTATCCATAGAATATAATATGTTGGAAAGGCAAATATAATGTATAGTGCTGAGAAAAAGGAAAGGAATTACACCGAATTCAGGCTTTTGAAACTATAATTTATTTGCTAAGCTTAGGCGAATTAGCCTTCCAAAGCTCAAGCTGTAGGGATTGAATGCTATCTGTTTTGCTATAATTGGATTGCAAATATGTTTGCAGTTGTAAGTAATCATTATCTGTTGCGACAGCATTTGTTTGCATCTTATTTTGTAAAATTATATAATCAATAGCTGCAATGCTTTTGTAGTTATTTAATTCAGTTGGAGTGGGGGCTTTGCCTAAAATAATATTAGGCATTGCCAGGCGTGGGTTTTTGCCAGCGCGCCATTGTACTCCAAAATAATTTAAATCTGCTTCGTAATTATTTAAAATAATAAGCTGTTTATTTTTCATTGCACCTATATAATCAAAAATATGTAAGAAAGAATTATCTAACTCAAATTGGTGCAGACTACCATGCGTATTGTATTGAATTGCCAATACATTTTTTTTAGTATCTATATTTTTCGATATAGATAAGATATTTTCTATTTCGTTTGAAACATTTAGCACAGTAGAGAAACGCAGTCCTAAAAAACTAATTTGAATAATACCAGCAAAAAATAAAATTGCAATATTTATTTTAGAATTTATTTCATAAGTACTTAAAGCCAATACAAAAAACAAAGGTGGCAAAAATGCAAGTCTTATATCAATGCCATTATAGGCTACTGTACCAGGTGCATTTAAATAAGCTAATAATGTATAAATGGTAAATAATAAAAAAGTGTTTCTAGTAATTTTATTGGTACAATTTCCTTTAATGATTATAATACATGCAAAAAATAATATGCCTATACCAAAACAAATTGCAGGTATTTTCTCAACTATTAATGTACTTTGGCAACAATATAAACATAAGAAGTTTAATGTTTTTTGTATTATTGTAAGTGCGTGCGGAGTAGTAGCTAAGCCTTGCCGCATAGTAAAACCAATTATTACTAAAACGATAGGGGTAAATATTATTATATTGGGTATTAAGTTTTCAAAAATTGTTTTTATACTCTTTTTTTCTTTATAAAGGTGTATGGCATCTTGTATTATTACTAAGGCACATAATATTAAAAAATGTGTTGCAGCCATTGCGTGTGTAAACACTAAGATGAAAGAGCCGATTAATATGCCTAGCTGATTAAATGAACTAAGTTGTTTCCTATTTTGCATATAAAAGGTAAATAAAAAAAACAATAATCCTAGACCCAAACTATAGTTGTAATATCCTAATTGAAATGGTAGCGTAAAACAAAAAGGATAAAAGAATAAGGTCAGTAAATTTGTAGTTTTATTTAATGATTGAATTAAATATCTAAATCCAAAAGCAAAAACACAAACATAGATTATTTGAAATACTTTGTCTGCTAGCCAATACGGGAATATCTTTGTAAAGATGGCTAATAATATTTGGCTAGTCCAGTTGGGATCTAAGTTTCTATTGATTTCGTAAAATGGTTTATAGAAATCCCTATTATTATTTAATAAATAATCAGCAAGCACTTTTGCATTGTAAGTATGGCTTGGCCCATCGCCAGTTAAATAAAATTTAGGAATGATGATTATACTCAATGCTAAGGCTAGCAAAGTGTAAAAAGTAATTTTTTCTATTTTACAGATATTAATCTTCATCTACTTGTAGTCTTGCAACTTTTTGAATACCATCCAAACTTTCCAATCGATGGCATAATTCATTCAGTTGATCTTTATCTTGCACAAATACAGTTACTGTTCCTTCAAAAATGCCATCCATACTTTCTATACTCATGCTTCGCATATTAATTTTTAAATCGCCACTAATTACATTGGTTATTTTGTTGATGATACCTACATCATCTAGTCCTGTAATTTTTAATGCAGTAAGGAAGGAAAGTGATTTATTGCCAGCCCATTTAGCTTTTACAATACGATGTCCATAATTAGCCATTAAGCCATGGGCATTTGGGCAACTAGTTCTATGAATTTTTAATCCTTCGCTACTAGTTACGAATCCAAATACATCATCACCACTAATAGGATTGCAACAATTGGCAAGCTTATATTTTATTTGATTACTATTTTCTCCAAATAGTACCAGTTCGTAACCCTTGCCAGGAAACTGTTTGCTAAGTTCTATTTCTTTACTAAGTTCTTTTAACGATGCAGCTTTTTTGTCGTCGAAGAATTTTATTTTGTCATTGACTAATTTAAAATTTTTAAATTCATCTACACTTATTGCTTCTACAGCAATGGCATAATGTAAATCTAATGGCGAGTTTAGTTTAAAATGCGTTGCAATTTCTTGCACATATTGTGTGGTATTAGGTATGTTTAATACTTTTAATTTTTTTTCTAATGCATATTTGCCATCCTCTGCTATTTTTCTTTTTTCTTCTTTTAAATAGTATCGGATTCTGCTTCGGGCTTTTCCGGTTACTACAAATTGCATCCAATCTTCATGCGGTTTTTGTTTGCTACTTGTAATAATTTCTATTTGGTCTCCATTTTTTAGCACTTGGCTAATAGGCACTAATTTGTAATTTACTTTAGCACCAATACATCTTCTACCAATATCACTATGTATGTCAAATGCAAAGTCTAGTGCAGTAGCACCTACAGCTAATACACGCATATCACCTTTTGGTGTATACACATACATTTCTTCTTTAAACAAATCACGCTTTATATCTTGAATACCTTCTATAGAATTAGAGTCCAAGTTTTTTAGCATGTCTTTAATATGTACGATAAAATCTTCTAATTTACTTTCTGTAGATTTTTTATCGGCTTCTTTTTGTGGCTTGCTATCTATACCTTCTTTGTATTTCCAATGCGCAGCAATTCCTTTCTCTGCTATCTCATTCATGTACTTACTGCGTATTTGTACTTCTACAAATTTTCCGCTAGGTGCAATAAACGTATTATGCAATGCTTTGTATCCATTGCCTTTTGGTTCGGTTAGCCAATCGCGCAATCTTCCTTGGCCTGTTCTATAAAGGCTACCTAGTATTGCATATATTCTCCAACAATCGCTTATCTCTGTTTCTGGTGGCGAATTTACAATAATTCTAATTGCAAATAAATCATACACTTCTTCAAAGCTTACGCCTTTGTTCTTAATTTTATTATAAATACTATTGATGCTTTTACTTCTGCCATAAACCTCTACATCAAATCCCTCTGCATCTAGCAACTGTTTTATTGGTCTAATAAAATCTCTAATAAACTTATCTCTTTCTCGTTGGCTATCTTTTAGTTTTTGCGAAATTTCTTGGAACACCTCTGGCTCGGTGTACCGTAGTGATAAATCTAATAACTCGCTATGTATTTCATATAAGCCTAATCGATGTGCAAGTGGTGCATATATATAAGAAGTTTCTCCGCTAATCTTTAACTGCTTTTCGCGTTTCATGCTTTGCATGGTACGCATATTGTGCAATCGATCTGCAATTTTAATAAGTACTACTCGTGGGTCGTCTACCAGTGTTAGTAAAACCTTTCTGAAATTTTCTGCTTGCTGTGTTGTGTTTTGGGTTTCTTCTACATGGCTAATTTTTGTAAGTCCATCTATAATATTAGCTATTTCATTACCAAATTCCTGCTTGATATCTTCAAGTGTAATATCAGTATCTTCTACAGTATCATGCAGCAAACTAGCTATGCTACTGCGCACTCCTAATCCAATTTCTTCTACCACAATTTTTGCTACAGCTATTGGATGCAGTATGTATGGTTCGCCACTTTTGCGACGAGTGTCTTTGTGCGCTTCAACAGCTATTTCAAAGGCACGGCGTAAGTTTTGTTTATTTTGTTTTTTTGTACGAGGCCTTAATAAAGTAAGTAAACTTCGATATTCTCGAAGAATCCATTTCTTTTCTTCTTCGGCATTTAATGTATATTTTTTTATTTCTTCGGAAACAGGCATTTGATTAAAGTTACAGAAAAATAAGAAACAAAAAAAATTTACTGTTTAATAAATAGTAAATTCAAAAAATATTTAAAAAAGATAGGAAATATGGAAGTTTACATTTATCGAATTACAGTAATATCTCCTCTCTCCATTATTTCTCCACAGTCGTCTTTTACTTTTAAAATATAAAAATAGGCATCCATCAATTTAGCATATCTTCCTTTGTATTCGCCATACCATACTTTATTGATATCCTCAGATTGAAAAACTACCTCGCCCCATCTATTCATGATGATTAATTGAAAAGAATTGAAATGTAATTTTGATTGTATCCTAAACCCGTCATTCAATCCATCATCATTCATGGTAATAGCATTTGGTATGTAAATATATCTGTTTTGGTCAGAAATATATTCAAGCAATATAGAATCAGTCACTACACATTTTCCTAATGTGCCTTCTACTTTGTATATTGTATTTTGTAATGGCGAGGCAATTACAGTATTCCCAAAATTGGTATTTAATGTTTGTACCGGACTCCAACTATAATTGTCTGCACCACTAGCAGTAAGGGTAGCAGTTTTTTGCATACAATTAATATTATTGCTTTTTGTAATATTAACTATAGGAGGATTTTGTACAACCACATGATAAGTATTTACCGAGGTGCAGCCAATTTCATCTGTAGCTACAACAGTATAGATAGTGCTATTGATTGGCCATATTTTTACACTATTATTACTAATTACATTGGTATTAAAAGTAGGTGCCCAAGTATAACTTATTCCGCCATACGCAATTAGTTGTATGCTATCTCCAAGACAAAATGTACTATCAGGTGTAGCATCAATTTGTAAATTAATAGTAGGTGCAATATCGATAAAAACAGTAGATGTAACAGAACAATTGGCAGAGTTAGATGCTGTAACTGTATATACTGTAGGTGCAAATGGAGAAGCCATTGGATTTGCAATATTGCTATTATTTAAAGTGCCACTTGGATTCCAAAAATAATTTTGCGCACCAAAAGCATTTAATTGGGTTGAACCATTTTTACAAACGGTATCATTACTGCTAATTGCTAAATTTGGTTTAGGATTTACATTTACAGTTACTACACTAGATTGAGAACAATTAGGTCCATTGTTGGCGGTTACCGTATATATTGTTGTAAAGCTAGGATTGGCATACGGAAAATTAATATTGGAGGCACTTAAACCTGCAGCTGGTGCCCAACTAAAATTACCTACTCCTGCAGCAGTTAATTGGATAGCAGCATCGCCAAGGCAATAATAATATTGTGCAGGAATATTCAATCCTGGTAAGTGGCCAATAGCTACTTGTACATCATCAGATGCACGACAACCATTCGTATCTGTTATAGTTACGGTATAGGTAGTAATGGTAGTATTGGTACAAATTGGATTTGCTACAGTGCTATTATTTAAGCCTGTAGTTGGCAGCCATTGAAATGTTCCATTACCGAAAGCATTTAAAGTGATGGATGCACCACTGCAATTGCCTACATTAGGGCCTGCAAATACATTTGGTAAGACATGCACTTGCACATTTATTACATCTTGATTGGTGCAGCCATTGCTATCTGCAACGATAACTTGGTAAGTTGTATTGCCAGTTGGATACGCTTTAGGATTAGCGTTGTTTATTAAATTTAAAGTAGCACTAGGGCTCCATGTATAAGTATAATAACTTGGCAATGCAGAAACAGTATTCAATTGTAAACTATCTCCTGTGCAAACACTTGTATCTGCAGTAGTAATAATATTATTTAATGATAAAATAGAATTGCAAGTAGTACAAAGTGCAGTTACCTCTTGTGCAGAAATTGCTCGGTTGTAAATTCTTAAATCATCTAATTTTCCATTAAACCAATAAGGGAATAATGTATTTTTTAAATGACCAATAACTAAATTGTCTGAATTTATACCTGGTGTAAAATTATTTTGCCATTTACTGTACAATATTCCATTTACATATATTTTTATGCTATCACTATTCCAAGTAGCAGCTACACAATACCAATTATTTGCATTAATGTATGGAGGCGATCCTACTTGGCCTGCTGCTGTCCCAAAGGGAACCAAAGCGTTTCCGCCTTGCATATAACCATAAAAATTATTTTTATTTGGTGTAGATATGTTACAATCGGCATCAAATCCATTATCAGAAAACCTTATAGAATACCACCCCGGTATTGCATCATTATCTCCTTTCTGAAAAATAATATTTGCTTGGCAAGTACCATTGTAAAATCCCATTGGATAAACTTTTGCAACCAAACTAAAAGAATCTTGTAAGGCTATAGAAGTGCTATTTGAAATTTCCATATAGTCACTTGATCCATCAAAGTAATAAGCACTATTGGCATTGCCATATTCATCTGTAGTTAAGGTAGCGCCATAGTTGATTGCATTATTTCCGTTCCCACTTGCATCATTGGTATTACCATTGCATGGTAGATAGAGTTGTAAACCTTGTTGTAAATGTATTTGCGAATACAAAGCAGAATGCGCACATAGTATTAAAAGGATAACGATTGTATATTTTGTAAAAGCTGTTGGCACGTAAATTTTTATTTTTACAAATATAGTACAATTGCTTTTTGTAAAAATAGGTTACTGCTACTTTATGTACTGCCCAACAGATTTACTTAACATGGCTGCACCATGATTATTGAGGTGCAATTCATCATAAAATAATGCGGAGTGGTGCATATAATTACTATCTGTGCAATAATCTAAAATAGGGAATTGATAGGCAGTAGATAAGCGTTGGAAAAATGCTTGTACATTTTGTCGAATTGGCCTTTCAAAATAAAATGGCGAAAAACACACGATTACCTTTACTCCTTTTGCTTGGCAGGCTTGTATGGTTTGTTCAAATAATTGAAATGATGTAGAGTCTAATGAAGGCTGTAAATTGAATTCGTTGGAGAACGGTTTTTTATAAACAGTTGTATCTATCCCGGTAGCTAATGGCTCGTAACCTTTGATTTGTGTATGGCCAATTTTTGTAAATGTATTTTGTATCATAGAACCTATTAAAGAATTGTAGGCATAGCATTTGATGTATTTTGCTTTGTATACTTCCAATGAATTATATTGCTGTACACAATTATAAAAAGGTTGATGTTTATTGGCAAAAGGCAATAGGGCAGAGCTTTGAATATCAAAATAACCTTGTACATCTTGGCTGCCTTTGCAAAAATTATTAGGGATTAAATCTATTACAATGTATTTAGGCGTATATCTATTTAATATTTCTGGCACTACCGCATTAATGTAATGAATACCCATATTATCTCTGCCACCATTGTACACTGTCATGCCAGTTTGCTGCTCTATGCTATCGCTAATAAAATGGTGCGAAGCCCTTGAAGAACCTAGCAATAATACATCTGCTTTACTATGTTCTAACAATTCTATACTTACAAATTCGTCACCATGGGTTTGTTTGTAAAATAAATTTTCTAATACAGCACCACAAATTCTATCCAATACAATTAGTATCAATAGTAATAAGCTGATATGGATTGCAAATTTTTTCATGGGTACTAAAATTGAAAATAAATAAATTGTCCACCATTAAATACACCAATTAATAATAGTATAATTATCAATGTAACATAACCTATCCATCGTACTGTTTTGTTTGCATGATAAATTAAAGAAAATTTATTGTTCCATTTTTCGGTATTATAATCTGCTATTAATAAAAATGCTATTAGTAAAAAACTATAACCGAAAGATGCTGCATTGCCTATGTACAAGCCACCTTTTTTCCAAGTAAAAATATTAATTAAAATTTGCTTGGCTTCGGCAAGGTGATGTGCTCTGAAAAATATCCAAGTAAAAGCCACCAAAGCAAAATTGAAAATCCATTTTGTAAATACAGGCAATGGCCATTTAAAATTTATTTTTGCTGTTAAAATTTCTACGATTAAATAAATGCCATGCAAGCTACCCCAAACAATAAATGTCCAATTGGCTCCATGCCACAACCCACTAATCATAAATACAAAAAACACATTCAACATATTTCTGTAAAAGCCCACTCTATTACCCCCTAGCGGAATGTATAAATAATCGCGGAACCATGTACTAAGACTAATGTGCCAGCGGCTCCAAAACTCTCTGATACTGATAGATACATAAGGTCTGCGAAAATTAGTCATTAAATCTACACCTAGTACTTTTGCGCATCCAATGGCTATTAAAGAGTAGCCAGAAAAATCGCAATAAATTTGAAATGTGAAAAATATGGTAGCTATCAAACTAGAGATGCCAGAATGCATATGTGGCGAATCAAATACTTTATCTACATACAAAGAAAGTCTGTCTGCAATCACCACTTTAACAAACATCCCCCAAAGAATTAGTTTAAGTGCTTGTGTAATTCTATCGTAATCGAAATTTACTTTTTGCGTTAATTGATGCAAAATATTTTGAGGTCTTTCTATAGGGCCTGCAACCAATTGCGGATAATACATTACATACAATGCATAAATACCAAAATGTTTTTCGGCTTTTTGCCTGCCAAAATATACTTCAAAAGTATAACTCATCGCTTGGAATGTATGAAAAGATAATCCAATTGGCAGCAAAATATCTAACATCGGAATTGGATTCTGAATAAGTAAAGTGCCAAGTAGGTCAGTAATATTTTCGTTGATAAAATTAAAATATTTGAATACAGCTAAGCATCCAACATTGGCGATAATACTTGCTATTAATAATTTTTTTTTGGTGGAAGGATCACTAGTTTTTTCTAAATATATACCAGCAAAATAATCTATAACAATAGTAAATGCTAAAATTAAAATATAAATAGGCTTAAATGCCATATAGAAATAGCAACTAATTGCCAACAAAAACATCCATCTGTATTTATGTGGCAACAGAAAAAATGCAATTGTGGTAACTATAAAAAATAGTAAAAAATGTAAAGAATTAAAAACCATGTGTTGCTAGGCGCAAATATAGTTGTAAAATGTAGAAGAAAAAAGAAGGAGAATTAAATAGGTTGGCCTATTTGCTTTTTGTATTTCCCCTTATCTTTGCTAGCAATGGTCATCCTCATTACTGGTGCTGCAGGCTTTGTGGCGCAACACTTTTTACAATACCTAGATGCATTGCAACAACCAATTGCAGTGGTTGGTTTGTATAATACTACCTTGCCTACACAGCAGCAATATGCAAATATTTCTGTAACGTATGCACATTGCAATTTGATGGATGCTAATGATGTAGAAACAATAGTGAATCAATATGCTCCTACGCACATATTGCACTTGGCTGCACAAAGTAGTGTGGCACAAAGTTGGCTGCAACCTGCCGATACGATGATAGGTAATATTAGTTATTTTGTAAATATTTGTGAGGCGGTGCGCAAGTATCAATTGCCTACAAAAATTTTATATGTAGGGAGTGCAGAAGTATATGGTGCAAATAGTAATTATACCGTAATGCCATCCAACGAAAATTGCAAACCTAACAATCCTTATGGGGTAGCACGCAAAGCGCAGGAAGATATAATGCAAATGTATGTGCAACATTATCAATTAAATATTGTAGGTACGCGAAGCTTTAACCATATTGGTCCAGGGCAAACAACAAAATTTGTAATTGCTTCTTTTGCACAACAAATAGCTAGGCAGATACAAGCAGGTAAAACAGAAATTCATTTGCAGGTGGGCAATACAACAATTGTTAGAGATTTTTTAGACGTAAGAGATGTGGTGCATGCTTATTATATATTATTGAATAATGCTACAGCCGGCGAAATACTAAATGTATGTAGTTCTGCCGGCACAAGCATTCAGCAGCTGATTGATACAATGGCGCAAATAAAAAATGTAAAAATTATAACGCAAGTAATGCCAGATAGAATAAGACCTAACGAAACTTTATCTATTATTGGTAACGGAAAACCTTTACAAGAAAAATATGGATGGCAGCCAACATATACTTTAGAGCAAACTTTGAGAGATATTTTGGATAGTTGCGCGTAATATTTGCATTAACAGCGGATTGTAATTTTTTTCACCTTTCTAATCCCCCTTTTCTTTTGGCTAAAATATCTTACTTTTACACTTCTTATTTACAGACACAGCAAGCATGAAAGTAGCATTAATTACAGGTATTACAGGGCAAGATGGCGCCTATTTAGCAGAATTATTATTACAAAAAGGATATATAGTACATGGTGTGCGACGCAGAAGTTCTTTAATGAATACGCAACGCATCGAGTATTTATATTTTGATAAACAATACAAAGACAAGTTTTTCTTGCATTATGGTGACTTGACAGATTCTAGTAATTTAATTCGTTTGGTACAGCAAACACAACCCGATGAAATATACAATCTAGGTGCGCAAAGCCATGTGCAAGTAAGTTTTGACGAACCAGAATATACAGCCAATTCTGATGGTTTGGGCACATTGCGTTTGCTAGAAGCTATCCGCTTGTTAGGTATGGAAAAGAAAACAAAATTCTATCAAGCTTCCACATCCGAGTTGTATGGTTTGGTGCAAGAAGTGCCGCAAAAAGAAACAACGCCTTTTTATCCGCGCAGCCCTTATGGCGTTGCAAAATTATACGCTTATTGGATTGTTGTAAATTACCGCGAAGCTTATAATTTATTTGCAGTAAATGGTATTTTATTCAATCACGAAAGCCCTTTGCGAGGCGAAAATTTTGTAACACGCAAAATAACAATTGGTACTGCGCGCATTGCTAAAGGTTATGAAGAAGTTTTAAAACTTGGCAACTTGGATGCAAAACGCGATTGGGGACATGCTAAAGATTATGTAGAAGGGATGTGGCGTATTTTGCAGCACGATGCCCCTGAAGATTTTGTATTGGCAACAGGAGTTACAACAACAGTGCGCGATTTTGTAAGATTGGCATTTGCGCATGTTGGTATTACGTTAGATTTTAAAGGTAGTGGCATCAATGAGATTGGGGTAGTGGTGTCATGTGCAAACAAAACATATCAATTGCCAATTGGTAAAGTAGTAGTGGGTATAGACGCTAGGTATTTTAGACCTGCAGAAGTAGATTTATTAATAGGCGACGCTAGCAAAGCAAAGGAAAAATTAGGTTGGACTCCTACACATACATTGCAAACTTTGGTGGATGATATGATGGCAAGTGAATTATTAAATACAAAATAGTGAACCCTGAATGCAATAAGTTGTAAAGGTTCATACAGAAAAAAATAGTTAAAAAAACTTTGTGCCACTTTATGTTGTAGTGGTTTAATAAAAAATATATAAGTGGGAATCATACAGCGACAATCTATAAAAGGAACTTTAGTATTTATTATTGGGGCAGCCATCCATTTTTCCACTATGCTACTAATGATACCAAAAATGCTTGGTGAAGCAGACCAAGCTGTATATCGAGTAGTATTTTCTTTAATATTAATGTTTAGTTTATTTGGCGTAGGCGGTGCCAATGCTTCGCTGCTAAAGCATTTGCCGGATTTTGAAAATAAACCAAAAGAAAGAAAGGTATTTAATTTTGTAACATTAGTTTATACTATAATCGTAGCTTTAATAACGCTTGCATTAGTTTATTGCTCTAAAAATATTATTTATGCTTGGAAAGGCAACAGCAATGCATATCTACTAAATTATTTTTGGTGCATACCTATAGGAAGTTTTTTTGCAACGCTTTTATACTATTTCGAGTATTACAGTATTGCCACACATCGCCTTACAGCACCCTCTATTGTGCGCGAAATTATTTTAAAAATTATTTTAATGGCTAGTGTGCTGCTGTATCATTTTCAATATATTTCTATCCATACATTTTTTATGCTTTTTGCATTAAGCTATGCATTGGGGTGTGCCATTATGATGGTGTATTGTGTATTAATTAGAGATTTTAAAATAGGATTTGATAAAGCAATATTTAAAACTATTCCATTTAAAGAGTACATACCATATACATTTTTAATTATTATATTAGGTATTTTGTCAAGCTTGATTCTAAATAGCGACCAACCAATTGTATATGGTATGCTAGGTGCGCATGCTACAGATATTTATGGTTTGGCAGTTACTACTGCTAGTATGATTACTATTCCATACAAACCTTTATCTGCTATTTTGCTGCCATTTATGTATGATGCTTGGGGCAGAAATGATACTAAAAAATTAAACGAAATCAATCAAGAAAGCGCGAAAAATTTAACAGCTATTGGTGTGCTTTTGTATTTATTATTGGTGTGTAATGTGCATCATTTATTTCAGTTTGTAAAACCAGAATTAGCGTTTTTTAAAATGCCATTAATAATTATTGGTATTGGTAGAGTGCTAGATTATACTACTGGCGCAAGCACAGAAATGCTGATCAGTGCACCTTCTCATAAGCGCATGGTGTTGTTTATGAGTCTAACATTTTTATTCTCTTTAGGGTGCTATTATTTTTTAATACCTAGCTACAAAGAAGTTGGAGCTGCTATTGCATGCACAGCTACATTAATTTTCTTTAATGTTTTAAAGTACACACACTTAAAAAAGCGTTACAATTTGCAACCATTTACCAAGCAAACATTTTACTTTTTATTTTTAGGAGCAATTATATTTTTAGTGCAATATTACCTACCAACTGTTAATAATTTTATAGTAGATATAATATTTAGATCTGGCGTTATTACGCTTTTATATTGTGGCATTATTTATTACTTTGGCTGGATGCCAATGGTAAATAATTTTATAGGTGAGAAGTTTAATAAAGAAATTTAAATTCCTGTAGCAATTACATTATTATTTTCTTCTTCATTCATCTCTCCATTTTTCCAACCCCAATACAATAATCCAAAGAAAGATAATAATACCAACACACTACCTAATACAGAAACCATGTGATAAGTTTTAGCGCTAGGTGGAACCATCTCAAATTTTATTTTATGGTTGCCAGCAGGTACATGTAATGCACGCAATAAATAATTTACTTTAATGATTGGCACTTCTTTTTCATCTATATAAGCCTTCCAGCCTGCATCATAATATATATCGCTAAAAACAGCAAATCCAGCATTGTTATTCGTGCTTGAATAAGTTAATTCTTGCAAGCCATATTGGTCTAATTTTATTTTACTACTGCTATCGGTTACAAATGTTGTTGCAGGAATTTTATCTTTATACATATTTCTAGCTACTGCCATTGTATGCGCATTAAAATCGCCATTCATAGTTGTATCGCTTAGGCTAGGTGCATTTAATGCAAGCATTTCTTCATCTGCAGTATTTACCATTTTAATAGTGTTGATAAACCATGCGTTTCCACATGCAGTTGGATTTGGCATTAATTGCTCGCCACCGCCACCTTGCTGCTGTTGGCCAGGAATAATAAAGTATTTTGTATTCAACATATTATATACTTCTCTATTATTTTTACTTAATTGCATATCTATTAAATCTTGATATACTTCCATTTTTGCTGGGCTATAGCCACCTACTAGTTTGTGAAATAATGCTGGTTTGGCATCATTGTAAGCATCGCCACTTAAGTCTTGCACACGGTAATAAGGGTCTTTGTCTTGCAATATTTGATTATCTACAGCGCGCGGTGCAAAGTATCTAGCTTCGTGTTCATCTTTCTCTAAATAAAATTGTTCTTCTGGCGTATAGCGCTGTGCAATCATATAAATATCTATAAAAGTCAATAAGCTAATTCCAATGATAGCAATGTTTTGTGTAATTGTTTTTTTAATTGCCAAGTACAATAATGTAATTCCAATTACAATAAATAGTAAAGAATGCATACTGTCTTTCGTAACAAAGCTTGCTCGATCTTCTTTTACGCCATTATAAATAGTGTTTACTTTGCTTACATCGCCTAATGCTTTCCCAAAATATTCTTTTACTTGCATATCAGATTTACCCATAAAATCTTGGGTAATGCTAGCACCAAAACCTACAACTACAATTATTCCTAGCGTAATACCAGATGCTATCATTAATTTCTTAATTAATTCTTTAGATTCTAATTTGCTTTTAAATATTTCATGCAAAGCCCAACCTGCAAATAGCGGAAATATAATTTGTGGAATAGCCAAAGCCATACTTGGAGTTCTGAATTTATTATACATTGGCATGTGATAAAACAACCAATTGTTGATGCTTGGTAAATTGCCTCCTAAACTTAAAACAATAAAAAATATGCTAGCTAAGGCAAACCAAATTTTGTAATGACTGCGCACAACAAACATACTTAGTATCATTAAAAACATGACAAAGGCACCAAAATACACCGGCCCCATGATAAATGGCTGTGGTCCCCAATAGGTAGGAATATTACCTATAACCTGATTAGCTACATTGTTATTGATTCCTACTTCTCCAATTTTTTCTGCTGTTTTTCCTTCTACATATTCGTGTTTATCACCACTCATTGGGCCATATAAACCAGGAATAATTGTGGCAAATGTTTCACCAATTCCATTACTCCATTTAAATGCATAATCGATATCTAAACCACCTTTCGATTTTTTATCTTTATTATTAATGGTTAATTCGCTTTGCCCACCACGCATTGTAAACTTTGTGTAATCGCGTGTTAGCATTACTGCTTTTGTAGTTGGTAAAATACCAATTGCGCCAAATACACCAACTAAAATTAAATTTTTAATTAGGCTAGGTAGCGTCTTGTTTTTAGCAGCATTATAAATTTCTACAGCTACTATCATTGCATATAAAATAAAAGCATAGTATACAATTTGATAGTGACCACTAGTAAATAACAATGCACTAAATATAGTTGTAAGCGCTAATCCAATCCATTTTTTACCTTGTAATACAAATAAAATAGCACCTAATAAACCTGCTGCAAAAGTGATGGCATATACTTTAGTATCGTGCCCAGATATTGCTAGCATTGGGTTGTAGGCAAATGCAAATGCAAGAGATGTAAAAATTCTTACACCTGTACTCCATCTAAAAGAGCATGCTAGTACATAAAAACTTAGCAATGCCATAAAGAACATTGTTAATGGTCTTGGTAAATTATTATTGGCACCAAACAAAATATTGGCTATCGTATTTCCTCCATCTCCACCATAAAATGTATAAGTAGGCATACCTCCAAACTGGCTATTACTCCAATATACAGAACCACCTTTTTCCTTGTACACAGTTTCTCCTTCATGCGCCATATACTGCCAACTAACAAAATCATGACTGCTTAATATTTTTCCTTTAAATACAGGTAGGCAAAAAATGATAATTGCAAATGCAAATACAGCAAGTGCAATCAAATGATTTTTAAAATTGATGTTTTTCATTCTCTTAGTACTATATAAAATATAAGTTGTAAATATAATGAGCAATTCACAAATTGTGTTACTTTTATATCAATTAATATGAGTAGTATTTTAAAAAACAAAGCTGCCACAGTATTTACTATCATGACAGCATTTTTTGTGGCGAATGCTTTGATAGCAGAATGTATTGGCGTAAAAATATTTTCCCTAGAAGCCACACTAGGTATGCCAGTACATACATTTACATTGTTTGGTGAGAAAGGATTGAGCTATGCATTAACCTGCGGCGTATTACTTTGGCCTTTAGAATTTGTAATGACAGATTTGGTAAATGAATATTACGGACCCAAAATGGTGAGAAGAATTTCTTGGATTGCCATTGCATTAATCAGTTATGCATTTGTAATGTTTTTTATAGCAAGCCATACAATAGCGCCAGATTGGTGGCTAAGTACAAAAGTAGAAGATGGTATTCCAAATTATCAAAATGCATTTGCAGGCATATTTGGACAAAGTAGTTGGATAATAGTAGGAAGCCTTGTTGCATTTGCAGTTAGCCAATTATTAGATGTTTATATTTTTCATAAAATAAAAGAAAAAACGGGCGAGGGTAAATTATGGTTGCGCGCTACAGGTAGTACAATTATTAGTCAGTTGATAGATAGTTACATAGTATTATTTATTGCTTTTAAAATTGGTAGCGATTGGAGCTGGCAAAAAGTACTTGCTATAGGCATGGTTAATTATAGCTATAAAGTATTGGTGGCATTGCTAATGACTCCTGTGATAGATTTTATTCATCGATTGTTAGATAATTATTTTGGGAAAGAATTAGCTGAAACAATGAAACAAGAAGCGATGGCGCAATAATATTTATTACAAAAGGATTGAATCTACACATCTTGTTTTACTTTTGATGCAAATAAAAAATAGTACTACTTGAATATTTTATACATTGTACCTTATCAATTTAGTAAACCCACGGGTGGAGGTAAATTTGCGATTTTTAATCAAATAAAATACATCAGTAAAATTGCAACCATTACAATAGCTGGTGTAGCAGCTAATGAAGCTACACCAGAGTTTGATTGCAATATGATGCCAGTATTTAGCAATGCTGCATCTAGGTATATCAACTTATTAAAGTTTTTTACTTTACGAAATATTATAAGAGAAAATAAAATTCAGCTCATTATTTTAGAACATCCATACATGGCGCCGTTAGGTATTTTGTTGCAAAAATTATGTGGTGTAAAATTTGCTATCCGCTCGCAGAATGTAGAGTACCTGCGCTTTAAAGATATGGGTAAATGGTGGTGGCGCATTTTACAAATGTTCGAAAAATGGGCACATAACCAAGCAGATGCTGTGCTGTGCATTACAGAAGACGATAAAGCATTTTTTAAAAACCAAGGTGTAAAAAGTAAATTAATAGATTTTCCATTTGGTACATGTATTGCATCTTCTCCATTAGATAAATCTGATTGTAAACAGCAAATTTTGAAACAGCATCAATTAAGTAGTGATACCAAAATAATATTATACAATGGAACGCTTAATTATTTACCAAATGTTACTGGCTTAGATATTATTTTGGACCATGTTAATCCATATTTGCAGGAGCATTTATCCAATTATAAAATAATTATTTGTGGAAGCAAATTGCCCGAAAAGTATAATGCCTTAATAGCTATTCCTAATGTTATTTATTGTGGATTTGTAGAAGATATAGGTGTGTATTTTAAAGGCGCTGATGTATTTATCAATCCTGTGCAAGGTGGTGGAGGCATTAAAACAAAATTAGTAGAAGCATTAGCTTATGGCACTACTACCATTAGTAGTAAAGACGGTGCTAAAGGTTTAATTCAGTCTACTGCGGTAGGTAAATTAATCATCACTCCAGATTTTGATGGTATTACAATGGCAAAAAAAACAATAGAAGAAGTTTTAAAAACTGCAAATATCCCTACCCCTAAAAGCTATTACGATTATTATTATTGGCCAAACATTGCTCAGAAAGTTGTAAAAGAATTAGAAGCTATTTTATAAATACAAACAATAATTAGTTAATTATTGTTTTGGTTTGGCAATCACATATATAAAGCTAGTACTTACCACTCCTGCATTACCTAAAATATTTGTTACAATATTTAATGTTTTTCCAAGCATTCTTTTAGCAAAGCTTTTATAATCTTCATCCCAAAAGCCAGGCTTAAATGTAACATCATATTGCGTTGCCATTTTTTTATAATCAGAAA
>CAIXQW010000266.1 GCA_903921675.1 uncultured bacterium
AAATACTGAAAAACAAGTAAAAATAAAAAACAAAAAATATAAGAATATTGCGAAGCCAATAAATACTGTTAGCAATAGCAATTCTATTAAAAGCAAAAAATATTTACTTTGGCTAGCAAATAAAGATGCTATTGCTAATGAAAAGAAAGAGTTGCATGCAAAAAATAAAAAAAATCATCCTCAAATTAATGCAAAAGCAAATTTACTAAAGTTATCAAAGGATACTTTCCTTATAAAAGGTACAAGGTTTGGTGAGAATAAAAAAGATGGAATGAACGAGCTATATATTAGCAATTATGGCGCAGAGGATATCATCATAGATTATAGCAATGAGGATTATGCCAAAGTAATAAAAAATAGCATAGAGTATTTGCAGAATTTTCCAACCGATACTAACATAATTATTAAAACTGGTTTAAGCTATTTGTTTACTCAAAAATATAATCAAGGTTTTGCAATGATAGATGCGTCATTTATCAATAAGGACTCTTTGACGCAGTTTTATAGTGTGCTACCATTTATAAATATGCATGCCAAAGATGATGGTGTTTACGAAAAAATTGTGGAGCATTGCAGGTTGATTGCACCAAATAATATTTGGACTTCTTTCAGTGCTGCTACTATGTTTAATACTCGCGGAAATTTTGACTCTGCATATTATTTTGCTAATCAAACGCATCAATCTATAAATGACTCTCAAGAGGCAAATTCATTAGGGTATTTTTACCCAACACTTTTATTTCATAATGGATATATGGATAGTGCTACTACAATTTTAAAAAAACTATGTGGGCAATATCCCAATAATATTTCCTTGTATTTTAATTTGTTGCAAATGCTAAAGAAGCAAAAAAAATGGGATGAGGCATATTTTTATATAGAAAAAATTGTAAATTTAGATAGAAGTAATGAAGATTATTTTCAGGAAAAAATAGATGTGTACATAGAAATGAAAAATACATCAGAGGCTTGCAAAATGCTCAACGAAGTAAATAGAGATTTTAGTTACGATGAAAAAATATTCAAAGCACATTGTACTGCAGAATTTGCAAATGTGCCATTTCAGCATCAAACAAAATATATTTGGAAGATAAATCAAAAAGGAGAGTCGTTTCAATTATTTGGAATTGTAGATACAAGCAATGCAAATGTCATTCGCTTTGATTATTGGAATACAGGAAAGGCTGGCAACAAAGGTTTTTACACTATTGCACCAACTTCCTTTGATACTTGCAGAAAAATAGATGCTACTTATTTTAATAGCACTAGATATGATGATAGTTCTACAAAATTAATTACATGGATAAGCAAAGAATGCTATAACGAAATAGAAAATAGTGGTCAAACCATCTTGGACATTGGCAGTGGTTTAGGGATTTTTAGATTAATAAATGTAGAGAATGAAGATGACGGGAATATATTTTTAGATAGAGTTATAATGCCCGATGGACAAAAGAAATTATTAGAAACTTTTCATCTATTCAATGCCGATAGCAATGAACAAATTTGGATTTTAAAAAATAAAACAAATCCATTAATTGTAAAAATGGATGGAATTTTCACAATGGAACTATCAGAAGTAAGTAAACAATAACATAAATTATGATATATCATATTACAACCCATCAAGCTTGGGAAATTGCAATTGCAGAAAATAATTACGAATGCGAAAGTTTGCATTCCGAAAAATTTATCCATTGCAGCAATGCCAATCAAATACAAGGTGTATTAGAAAGATATTATAAAGGCGTTTCAGATTTAATTATTTTATGCATCAATCAAATAGATGTAGCATATAAACTTAAATACGAATTGGCACCAAGTATCAATCAAGTATTCCCCCATATTTATGGCCCAATTTTGCCTAGTGAAGTGGTAAAAACTATTGCATTATCTCCTAATAATGCATGGAAGCATGAAATTTTCATTGTTAATGCAGCTATACAATTAGTACCAATGCAACCTTCCAATTTATCTTATCCTTTGATAGACGAAGTAATTGCAATGATTCATCAGCAATTTGCAAATGCTAAAACAACGGCATTTAATACTAGTGTAGAAGGGACTTTATTGCAAGTAACGCATTTGGTAGAAAAAATAAATTTATACTTGTTGCAACATTCCTTACATTGCGAATGGTTATGTAATGTACAAATACATGGCAGCAATCAAGGAGATATTAATGAAGCACAAAAAATAAAATAAAAATGAATTACATACTATTTGATAAACATATTCGCGAAAATTTTCTACCATTTACCTATACAAGAAGCGTTGCAGATATTAGATGTGGTATACTTACCATGCGAGAAAAATGGGAAGCATATATCGGCAGTGCTGCACACACAGATACGGTAGCATATTTACAGAATATATATACACAAGAGTTAAATGCACAAAATTATTTTATAGCTGCAAACATATTTCCAGATATGTATGTGATGCAAGAAATTAATGCATTGGCTAGTAATAGTGTTTTGAAAAATGGCGAAACTGTTATTGCTTATTGCCTTACAGAAAGTGACAGTAAGCAATTTATTGCAGGTGGAGAATTAGAAAATTTACAAACTATCCAAAGCCAATTTCAAATAGCATCTATTAACCACCCTTGGGATATTTTTAGTAAGAATGATAATGCCTTACGCGATGATTTTAATTTATTAACCGCAAATAAAAATAGCCAATTTTTATCTAAAACTAATACGGTAATAGGTACTGATATTTTTATTGCAGAAGGTGCAAAAGTAGAAGCGAGTATTTTAAATGCAACTACTGGGCCAATTTATATTGGAAAAAATGCAGAGGTTATGGAAGGTTGCATTATTCGTGGGCCATTTGCAATGTGCGACAATGCGCAATTAAAAATGGGTGCAAAAATTTATGGTGCTACTACACTTGGTCCCAATTGTAAAGTAGGTGGAGAGGTAAATAATGCAGTATTTTTTGCCAATAGCAGCAAAGCGCATGACGGGTTTATTGGTAATAGCGTAATAGGCGAGTGGTGCAATTTAGGTGCAGATAGTAATAATAGTAATTTAAAAAATAATTACGAAGAAGTAAAATTGTGGAGCGAAGCCAAAGGAACTTTCGTAAAAACAGGATTGCAATTTTGCGGATTGATGATGGCCGATCATAGTAAATGTGGAATTAATACTATGTTTAATACAGGAACAGTTGTAGGCGTAAGTGCAAATATATTTGGTGCTGGTTTTCCAAGAAATTTTATTCCAAGTTATAGTTGGGGTGGCGCTAGCGGCTTTACAGAATATAAAATAGACAAAGCTTTGCAAACGATGAAACTAGTTTTTGCAAGACGAAATAAAGCATTATCACAAAGGGATATTGATTTATTTACCAAAGTATTTGAATTAACTTCTGGCCAACGCTAAATTTTTATTATATTCGTTGAATGAATAATCCTGAAGAATTAATCACTGATTTAGAAAATAATAAAGAGCGTTTTGAGCCTCGTCTAAAATTATTGGATGCTACTATGATTGTAGCAGGTAGTATGGTGGGTTCTGGCATTTTTATTGTAAGTGCAGATATTGTGCGTAATGTAGGTTCTGTAGGTTGGTTGATGATTGTTTGGATATTGACAGGCTTGCTAACCATGGCTGCTGCTGTTAGTTACGGCGAGTTGAGTGCGATGTTTCCTAAAGCTGGTGGACAATACACCTATTTAAAAGAAGCATTTGGCAGGCTAACAGGCTTCTTATATGGTTGGACTTTATTTGCAGTAATTCAAACCGGAACCATTGCAGCAGTTGGCGTAGCATTTGCAAAATTTACGGCATACTTTTTTCCAATATTTGAATTGAATGCCCAGCATACTATTGTCAATTTAGGATTTACAAAATTTCAACCAGCGCATCTGTTAAGTATTGTAATAATAATTTTACTTACTTGGATAAATACCAAAGGAGTAGAAGGTGGAAAAAAAATTCAAACCATTTTTACAGTTACAAAAATTACTGCGTTAATGGCTCTAGTAATTTTTGGTTTAGCATTGGGTGCCAATAAAGATGTGTGGAATACGAATTGGACAAATGCTTTTCAATTACACTCTTTGATTATTCATTCAAATAATTTTTCTTTTATTGCATTGTCTGGCTTAGTAGCTGCAGCAATGGTTGGTAGTGTATTTAGTGCAGATGCTTGGAATAATATAACCTTTATTGCAGGCGAAGTGCAAAACCCAAAACGTAATATTGGTTTAAGTTTAATATTAGGAACAGGGATTGTATTGCTATTGTACGTACTTACAAATTTAATGTATACAAGTGTTTTAACATTGCCAGAAATAGCAAATGCTCCAAGCGATAGAGTAGCAGTGGCAGTATGTAATAAAATATTTGGAGAAACTGGTACAAAACTAATGGCTGCCTTAATTATGATAAGCACTTTTGGTTGTATTAATGGAATGATTTTGGCAGGCGCTAGAGTGTATTATACAATGGCAAAAGACAAAATGTTTTTCAATCAAGTAGCACATTTAAACAAAAATAATGTGCCCGAAAAAGCACTTTGGTTTCAATGTATTTGGACATGTTTGTTATGCATGAGTGGTAAGTATGGCGATTTGTTAGACTATGTTACTATGGCAGCATTGCTGTTTTATATTGTTACCATTTTAGGTATATTTAAATTGCGCATTACAATGCCAAATGCAGAAAGGTCATATCAAGCATTGGGCTATCCATTTATTCCGGCATTGTATATTATAATAGCTAGCTTGTTCTGTGTGTTGTTATTGCTTTATAAGCCAGCTTTTACATTGCCAGGTGTAGGTATTGTTTTGTTAGGTATTCCAATATATTTTGTATTGATAAAAAATAAAATTTAAAATGATATTCATTGCAGCGCATTATATAAATAAGCAAATGGTGCAGGATATAATTACAAAGTATTCTGCAAATCAGGAAGAA
>CAIXQW010000267.1 GCA_903921675.1 uncultured bacterium
TCAAATACTGAAATAATAATATGATGAAGAAATTCTTAGTGGTTTTTGCGGTTATCGCAAGTTTTACAATGAACCAAACAGCCGTAGCGCAAGAGGTAAATGACGATTTAATCCGTGTGTTTAAATGGTACAATTCCCGTGATAAGGAATATGTAATTTTAGCAGATGGAGAAATTCAGGAAGGCCAGTTATTACAATGGTTATATAAAGAAAAAACATTTATGTTTTATGCATACAAATCTCCCGGTGCAGATCGCGTTGCAGTTTATCGTTGGACAAACCCTACAACTAAAGACCAAGTAAGTATTGCAGAAGACGAAGCGAAAGATAGCGATATGATGCAAAAAGGTTATACTTTAAAAAGTTTACAATTCTACGCTCCTATCCGTCGTGCAGAAAATCACATACCGGTTTATCGTTGGTACAAGAAAACTTTGAAAGATTGGGTAACCTTCACAGAAAATGCTGAAACAGATAAGTATTTTAAATTAGGATACGGTTTTAAAACTTTCCAATATTACGGTGTAATGCGTAACGAATACGAAAGATAATTTCACATTAAAATTTTATAAAAAAGCAATCTAATTTATTAGGTTGCTTTTTTTATTGATTCAATACGGAAGAAAAAAAAATCCTTCTACTATTGCAAAAGGATTTTTTAAATTATGTTTTGGAAAATATTATTCTACTTTATCTTCTCTAGATTTTGTTTTCTTGATTAACTGTGCACCAGAGCCTCTTCGTAATGGATTATCTGTGTAGGTTTTATATTCACTACGTTGATGAATAATATCTACACAAGTAAATAATGCTTCTAGAAATGAAGAAGTATTTGCAATGCCTTTCCCAGCAATATCAAAAGCTGTACCATGATCTGGACTAGTGCGCACTACATTTAAGCCAGCAGTATAATTTACACCTTGTTCTTTGTCGAAACTTTTAAAAGGTATCAAACCTTGGTCATGATACATTGCCAATACAGCATCAAAATTTTCGTCGTGATGGCGTGCAAAAAAACCATCTGCAGCATAAGGCCCAAAAATCTTACTGCCCTTTGCTTGCAGCTCGTCGATAGTAGGTTTAATAATTTCTTTTTCTTCTTTGCCAATCAAGCCTCCATCGCCCGCATGCGGATTTAATCCAAGCACGGCAATTTTTGGTTTAGCAATTCCAAAATCTTTGATAAGACTTTGTTGCAATAAATTTACTTTGCTAATAATATTTTCTTTGGTTACATATTTAGCAATATCCGAAACAGGCACATGCTCTGACAATAATGCTACTTTTAAATTTTGTGTGACCATTAGCATCAACACATCCTTAGCCCCAAATTTATCTTTTAAGAAAGGTGTATGACCAGTATATTTAAAATCGTTAGTTTGTGTATTGTTTTTATGAATAGGCATTGTAACCAATCCATGTATTTGTCCATCTTTCAAACATTGTGCAGCTACTTGCAAGGCTCTTACAGCACATTTACCAGCAGCAGCTGTTTCTACACCTGGTTGTATATCTACTTCTTCATCCCAACAATTAAACACATTTACTTGCTTTGGATTGATAGTATTAAAATCTTTAATGCCAAATATTTGCAGATTATTTTCTGGTAATATTTTTTTGTAAAATGCTAGTACTTTGGAAGACCCAAATATTACTGGAGTTAATAAATCTAAAATTCTATTATCAGTAAGTGTTTGCAATAATATTTCTGGACCTACGCCATTAATGTCTCCTATAGAAATGCCAATGATTGGTTTCATAAGGTGCAAATGTAAGATAATCTTTTCAGTCTTGGGTTTTAGGGGTTGAGTCTTTTGTGAGTAGGTGGAGTTATTTTAGAATGAAATGGTTCGTTTTTCGAAGTAATTCTATCTCCAATGTCGTCTGACTATGGGATTGGAGATATCTTACTATGTAATGCTGCTCCACATATCTACTTCCTGAATTTGTATAGCTTGGCTGTAGAAAAGTTTTGTGCTTTTTTCAAAACTATCTGTGTATTCGCTTACAAAAAATTGGTCCTTCTTTTTAGCACCTTTGTACAATAATTTTTTTTGTTCTAATATAGATTTTACCTTTTGTGCTGCAAGCTGTGCAGGGTCTATAATTTCAATTTTTTTCTTGTAAAATTTTTCTACTTCTTTTTTAATTAACGGGTAATGCGTGCAAGCTAAAACTAGTGCATTTAAAGATCTTAGCTTGCGATGATCTAAATAACTATTAATAA
>CAIXQW010000268.1 GCA_903921675.1 uncultured bacterium
ATTACAACTACGTAAACTCTTTAGACACTTTTGGTAAAACACAAGCAGGAAGTGGTTTATTTAGCAATGATCATTATGTACCTACTTGGAACGATTCTTCCATTTTACAAAGATATTCTTCTGGGTTAGATAATGTAAATTATAGAATGGTATATAATATTTTTGATCCTACAAGTCAAATTTATAACGACCCTACTTGGAATAATGCAGGTGATCAAGCAATTAGATTAAATGATGCTTATGTGGTAGATACAATATGGGTAGCCGGTGCTTACATTCAAAGCAAACCTACTTTAACTAACGATAAATTAGTGATGGATATTGTTAAAAGCCAAGCTCCTGATGCGCAATTTAGATATTATAATATCGGGCAATCATTTGGAACTTTAGGTCCTAAATTAAAAACAAGTTATTACGCTTCTACAACAGATACTTCTTATGTAGGACCAACATTAAATGTAGATACTACAGCTGTTAAAGCAGGTGGTTCTGCTGCATTAAGAACAGAATTAACTTACAATTTTGTGCAAGCAGATACAAGCTTAATCAAATATTTTATGTTTGTACCAACTACCCCAATTGCAGTAAATGCTGGTGAAAATATTGGTTTTTCTTTGAAATTCCTTTCTGGAGATACTTGGGTGCCAAATGTGGATACTTTAAATGGTATGAATAGATATTTACATTTATTTTATGAAGAAACAGCTGGTGAGTTAATGACTTACAGAACTGGTTCTGCAGGTGGTGGTGATTTATCTACCTCTGGATTAATGTTTTCTAATGATAATGGAGATTTATATCCATCAAGTTTAATTGAAGGATTTAATTCTAAATCTTTTAGTTCTGAGCATTTAGATGTAATTTACCACGCTAAGTCTTTAACAGCTTGGGCTGTATCTATTAATGGTGTTTCTAAAACAATTGCTAATATCAATGTTTTACCGAATCCTGCTGCAAATAATGCAATATTTTCTGCAGAATTTGTTACTAATCCAAAAAATGTAAAACTACAAATTACAAATACAATGGGTCAAGTAGTAAAAACACAAGAATTAAACAGTGTAAACAATGCAGTTAAATTTAATTTAGATGTAACTAGCTTTGCAAAAGGAATGTATATCTATACATTTATAGCAGATGGTCAAAATCAATCAGGTAAATTTAGTGTGAACTAATAGTTCTGGTAATAATTATTTAAAACCACGCTTTTAGCGTGGTTTTTTTATGTCCAAAATAATCATTCTGCAACTTTTCAATTATTTCAATATATTTACCCAACCAATAAAACATTGTTGGCGTCTTTATAAATGCGAGCACATGTAAGCGCTAAACATGTCATAAAAATTGGGGATAGCTTTGGCATATAATAACATTCACGTAGAGGCAGATATGCACGACATCATTCAAGGATGCGTGCAGCAGAATCGTGTTGCCCAGGAAAAGTTGTATAAGCTATTATATCCCAAAATGATGAGTATGGTGCGAAGGTATATTAACCACGATAAATACCAACTTGCTGAAGAAATCATGAATAATGGTTTTTTAAAAGTGTTCCAAAAAATAGAAAGTTATAAATACGAAGGCTCTTTTGAAGGTTGGGTGCGCAGAGTTATATTCCATAGTTTAAGCGATTATATTCGTCAAAACATCAAATACATTGAAAAAACGGTATTAGTAGAAAAAGATGTGGTGTTAGAAATTAATCCGGCTAGCAATTTTGCTTACAATGATATTATGAAACTAGTGCAAGCTTTGCCTGAAACATGCAGAGCTGTATTTAATATGTATGCAATGGAAGGCTTTAGCCATAAAGAAATTGCCGAACAATTGAATATAAGTGAAGGTACTAGTAAGTGGCATCTATTCGAAGCTAGAAAACAATTAAAAATAAAATTAGAACAATTAAATAAATAAAACATGCAAAGTAAAAATTCCATAGATATGCTTGTGAGGCAAGCATTGGAAGGTGGTCAAGAGCAGCTAAATTTAGGTGCTTGGGCTAACATGGATAGAATGCTGGACGGAAAAAATCCGTATGCCAAAGCAGAAGACGACGATAAAAAACGTGGTATTTTTTGGCTTTTTGGCGCGTTATTAATTGCTTTAGGGCTTTTTGGATCTGGCACATATCATTATTTCCATAAAAGATCTATTGCTTCTAATAAAACAGAAAAGCATTTGGCAACAAATGCTGATAAAGTAATAAAATCAAAAGCAAACAGCTATGCCTCACCAGTTGTTGCAAATAATTCTGCAGATCAAACTTATAGCAATAATGCTAGTAACGCAAATATTGAAAATAATAAAGCTAGTCTAGAAAATATACAACCTATTTCTAAAATTGCAAATAATCAATCTAATAATACTTACAAAATAATTAGTAATACTGAAACCAAAAATGGTGTATCTGTAGGAAATAGCCTATCTAAAACTAATTTAAGCAATCAAAATCTACAAACTACTAATTATACTAATAATCTAAACAATAATACAACTATTAATAATAGGATTATCCTTGCCGAGCAAAATACACAATTACCTAATATTATACCAAGTAACAATTATAATGTAAATGATATAACAAGTGCCAATTTGGTAAAATCTGAATTTAACAAATTAGAAAAAATAGCAACCATTAATCAACCAATACTCCCTAGCTATGCAGATGCTGATCATACATTAGCTCCCATTAAAATTCCGGATTCAATTTTTATTATAAACAAAGTAATCTCTAGCATTAAAACAGAGGATGGTTTGATGGAAAAAGAAAAAATTGAGTATAAAAAAGTTGCCCTAGCAGATGCTGGAAAACCAAAGCTTGTAGCAGCAGAAAACAAAGAGGAAGAAATACTTCAACGTAAT
>CAIXQW010000269.1 GCA_903921675.1 uncultured bacterium
AACAGGAAAAACTTTATTAGAAAGGCTTGATTGGACTTTAATATTATTGTATTGCGCTATTACTTGCATTGGTATTTTTGCAATATATAGCACAGAGTATCGTGGCGCAGAAGCTATGGCTGGAAAGAGTTTCAGCAAGCAAGGGATGTGGTTTGGCATTTCTTTATTTGTGGGAAGTATAATTATAATTTTAGATAGTAAATTGTATGCTACCATACCTTTTGGCACTTATTTAATTGGCATTCTATTATTAGTACTCGTTATATTTTTTCATGAAAATGTAAGAGGCTCAGAAAGTTTTTTACCACTTGGTTTTATTCGATTTCAGCCTGGTGAATTAGCCAAAATATTTACTGCACTTACCATTGCAAAATTTGTGAGTATGCAAGGCATAGATTTTGCCAATAATACCACACATCGAATAACAGCAATAGGCATTGTATTGCTACCTAGTTTGCTTGTAATACTTAGCAATGAAACTGGTTTAGCATTGGTTTATTTTGCATTATTTGTTGCCTTGTATCGCGAAGGATTACCCGGTTATTTATTTATGATTGCATTTAGTTTTTTGGTGCTTACACTAATGACGCTAATGCTAACCAAACAAACGATGTTAATAGTATTAATCATTGCATTAGGTGGTATTGGTTATTTGCTACGCAAAGAATTAAAGAAAAGCAGAGAATTATTAATTATTGTAATTGCCTTGTTTGGGTTTAGTCTTCTATTTAGTCAAGTGCTTGTGCCTTATGCCTTTAAAAATGTATTAAAAGGCTATCAGGTAGATAGAATTTATACCATGCTTGGCCAAGATATGCCTGCTGAATATATACATGTAGATGAAGAAGGAAAATCGCAAAAAACAGGCAGTAGTGATTACAATGTAAAGCAAAGCAAAATAGCAATTGGTAGTGGTGGTATTTTGGGCAAAGGCCCATTGAATGGGACACAAACGCAAGGCAATTTTGTGCCAGAGCAAAGCACCGATTTTATTTTTTGTAGCATTGGCGAACAGTTTGGTTTATGGGGAAGTATTGTACTGATTGGCTTATATGTTTTGTTCTTGCTTCGCACTATTTTTATTGCAGAAAGGCAACGCAGTAAATTTAATAGAGTATATGCCTATTGTATAGCAGGTATTATATTTTTTCATTTAGCAATCAATATTGGAATGACAGTTGGTTTGGCACCCGTTATTGGTATTCCATTGCCAATGATGAGTTATGGTGGAACAAGTTTATTAACTTTTAGTATGATGATATTTATATTGGTAAAGTTGGATGCTGATAGATAGCCTGGGCGATAGTAGATGTTTAAATGTAATATTTTTGGGAATTATTACACAAATAAAAAACGCAACTAAACTATAGCTGCGTCTTTTAATATTTTTATAAATGAATTTTTCTTAAGCAAACTTTTTTGCATCTTCTAAAAACTGTGCCAAGCCAATATCTGTTAAAGGATGTTTTAATAAACCTAATATGCTAGACAATGGGCAAGTACAAACATGGGCACCATTTTCTGCGCATTTAATAATGTGTAATGGATTACGAATACTAGCAGCTAAGATTTGTGTTTTAAAACCTTGTACTGCATATACATGCGAAATTTGAGCTATTAAATCTATACCATCCCAATTCATATCATCTACCCTACCCACAAATGGCGATAAATAAGTAGCACCAGCTTTTGCAGCTAATATGGCTTGCCCTGCGCTAAATACCAAAGTGCAATTGGTTTTAATTCCTTTTTGACTAAAGTATTTGATAGCTTTAATACCATCTTTAATCATTGGTATTTTTACCACAATATTTTTATGTATTGCTGCAAGTTTTTCGCCTTCTGCTACCATTCCTTCAAAATCTGTACTAATTACTTCTGCACTAATATCACCATCCACCATTTCGCAAATAGTTTTGTAGTGATGCATTACTGCATCATTGGCTTGAATACCTTCTTTGGCCATTAAGCTTGGATTAGTAGTTACACCATCTAGAATGCCTAATTCATTTGCTTCTTTTATTTGCGCCAAATTAGCTGTGTCTATAAAAAACTTCATAATTGTAAATATATTTTGTTGAATGTGGTGCAAAGGTAAGCGTGCTACTTATCGAATTTAAATTTATTGTAAAAAACATTTACACAATTCATAAAAAAATTTGGTAATAAGCAAAGAAAAATTACCTTTGCGCCGGGCAAGTCTTATACGACCAGCTCCTTTTGAAACTCCCCAGGGTAGGAATACAGCAAGGATAAAAGGTTGAGCGGTGCGATGTGAGTAACTTGCCCTTTTTTTGTGCCATTTTCTGAAACTAACATTTTTAAAGTACATTTGCCCTTGTGAATATTTCGTGGTTTATAGCCAAGCGTATTGCTATTCCTAAGCAAAAAACATTCAGTAGTTTTATTGTAAAATTGTGTATTTTCTCTACTGCAATTAGTGTGGCTGTTATGATTATGAGTACAGCTTTATTTGATGGATTCGAGCATGCTATTACCAATAAATTTTATAACAGTTGGGGCAATATACAAGTGATGAATTTTGATGCAAGTGGTAGTAGCTTTCAGCAACAAACAGACCTATTCATAGATAGCAGCATGATTAGGAATTTAAAATCTATCAATGGTATAAAAACCATTAGCCCTTACACACTGCAGAATGTAGTATTGAAAACAAAAAAAACAATTCAAGGTGCCATGTTTAAAGGTATAGATAAGCATTTTGATTGGCTTCGAATTGAAAAATTTTTAATAGCAGGTAAACGAATTAATTACCCTGATTCTGGATATAGTAAACAAATAATAATTAGCAGCTATCAAGCAGAAAAATTAAATATAAAACATGGTGATAGCTTGATTGCTTATTTTGTAGAGCAACAAGGCGATATTCCTAGAGCTCGAAAATTAGAAGTTTGTGGCATTTACCAAACTGGTTTGATAGAAAACGATAAATTATTTGCATTTGCAGATGCACAGCTAATACATAAAATAAAAAATGACAGTAGTATAAATATTTTTGGATACGAAGTTACAATTGCCAACCCTGCAGATGCCAATAGTATTCAGCAACAAATGCAAGATAATTTTATTGCTGCACCTTTAGAAGCCTATCGCATTCAACAAAGATTTAGCTATATATTTCAATGGCTTGGATTAATAAAAAGCGATTTAAGTATCATCTATATTATAATGCTAATAGTAGCCGTTATGAATATTATTTCTGGTATACTTATTTTAATTTTAGAAAGAACACAAATGGTAGGCATACTAAAAAGTGTTGGCGCACCAAATATTAAAATTCAATCTGTATTTTATTGGCAAAGTATTTATATCTGTGCAATTGGCATTGCAATAGGAATAATTTTTGCAGTTACACTTTGTTTGCTACAACAATATTTTCCGTTTCTAAAGTTAGACCCTAAAGTGTATTATGTAAATTATGTGCAAGTAAATTTGAATATGATAAAAATTGCAGTTATAGCATTAGGCACTTTTGCAATATGTGGTATGCTATTATTAATTCCTACATATCTTGTCAATAAAATAAATCCCATAAAAGCATTGCGATTTGACTAATATTGAAAAATATAGAAAAGCTTGCCTACAGCACATACATTGGCCAATATTTGCACAAGCATTTTGGATGGATTTGGTATGTGACAAATGGGATGTTTTTTATTATAAAACAGCAAATGCAGAATTTTATTTACCCTACTCTATCGAAAAAAAAGGAGTGTTTACATTTATACGCAATCCGCATGCTACGCCTTACACATCAATTTATTGCAGCCAATTAAAAGTAAATGAAGCAGAATATCAACAAGCAATAGAATCATTGCAAAAGTATTTTAGTGTATTTAGTTTTGTACAATTAGATCAACATTTTTTATTGCCAAGCATTGCCAATAATGCAGCAATTCCTACCACTACTTATCACACAAATATAGTAGATACTAGCATTTCTGTAGATCAACTAAAAACAAATTGCAAGTCATCTTTATTACGGCATTTAAAGTTTGCAGATAAACAAGTAAGTATAGAACCATGTTCCAATGCTACTATAATGCATCAGCTACTGCAATCTACAGCTAAACATCGCAAAATAAAAAATGTATATAGCCTTCCATTCATTAAGCAACTAATACAAACTTGTAGTGAACATCATTGCGGAATTGCATGGATAGCAAAAGATGCAGAAGGCAATGTTCATGCTTGTTTACTACAAGTATGGGATAATCAAGCAAGCTATTCGATTTTGGCTGCTAGCCTTTATCCAGAGTCATTGCGTGGTGCTATGGCTGCTTTGCTTTGGCATGCTATCCTAACAACCAAAGAAAAAAATATTCCTTACTTTGATTTTGAAGGAAGCCGTGTAAAAGGCATTGATACTTTTTTTAAAACATTTGGCACACTACAAAAAGATGTATATCAAATAAATATGCAAAATAGCAAATTGGCAAAATGGCTGTTGGAAATTAAAAAGCAGATGACTACTTAAAAAAATTAGCCCTTCATTAAAACAGCAACAAACATTGTATCTGCTTTTTTATCTATTCCGTTTATCAATTGCATATTCATTACTTCTGCATCAGCATGCTTATCTAAAAATGCACTGATTACTTCTTCGTTTTCGGCAGCAAATGCACTGCAAGTAATGTAATAAAATGTACCTCCATTTTTCAAGAAAGGCCAAGTATTTTCCAAGATGTCTTTTTGTCTATCTGCATAAAAATCTACATCTGTATCAGGCAAAAAATAATATTGCTCTGGACTGCGGCTCCAAGTACCGCTGCCTGTACAAGGCGCATCACAAATTATACTATCAAAAGAGCCATGTGGCATATTGTTGTTGGCATAAGGTGCAGGCACTTGCGCATTATGTGGAAAGGCATGATATTTTTTGATATCATAATGCTTGAATCTTTCTTTTAATGTTTCCAAAATTTGATAGCGAATATCGCTTACAAATAACTCTATCCCATTGCAAGCATCATACATGGCAATACTTTTACCTCCACTAGCAGCGCAGCAATCCCATACTTTATCACCTTTTTTTGCCGTAAAAAAATTAGTTGCCATTGCACTACTGGCATCTTGCACAGTATAGTCTTGCTGTTGGGTTAAAATTTCTTTCAAATTTACAGACTCTGGAAAGCCTATAATATTTTCTGCAATTTCTTCAAATGCAATTTCTTTTTTATGCAAAGCATCTATGATACTTTTTTTATTTTTTCTAATTCTAATAAAAGTATGGTGTGGATGGGCAATATCATTTAAATATTCATCCAACAAAATACCTTGACTCAATTCTGGAATTTCTTTTTCTTGTAAATCTATTCCTTGGCTATGCAACCAATTTAATTTCTCTTGCAATGGCAATACATATTGTGCAGCTCCAAATTCAAAAAACTGTAGATATAATTTTTCACTTAATTCTGTAGCCACAAAAGCACCTATTTTCAGGGCATCCACAGCTTTTAATTGTGCTTGTTGCCCTAATCTAAAGTAGCCAAACAATAATGCACTAATTATTTTTCTATCTCTAGAACCAAATTTTTTATGCTCTTTGAATTGTGCTTTTAAAAATACATGAAAGGGTTCTGGATATTTGTACTTGGCTAAAATATCTTGTGCAGAAAGTAAGTAGGAAGGTTGTTTCATAGTTTAGTTATTAGTGAATAACGAATAGATAATAATATTATTAGTTGCACAATTTTATTTTTTGCTGGGTAAACTTTTTTTAGATGTATTTATTGAGGATGTTAACATTTTTAATAATTCTTCTAAATCTTCTTTCATATTTAATGCTGTTTTAGGTTCAATGTAATTTGTTGCATTTAATCTCAGGGTATTTACCCCAAAGTCGAACTTTGGAAATAATATTGGAATCGTACTGATACTATGTCGTTGCGAGGAATTAACCCTTCCGATGGCTTCGTGCCTCAGCATCGGGTTTGAAAAATCTAACATTCGTGCCTCATGTTGATTTTTCAAACAAATCAATCCAAAATTCTGTTTCATGACATTCTTTTAAAGATACACTTAATTTATTAATAAAATCTGCTTTGCTTTGTGCGTAGGTAGCTTCATAAATCATTGAACTTACAGAAGTTCCACATCTCAAAATTTGTTTACTTAAAATGTACTCTTTTTTGTTTTTACATAAATATTTGTACATGTTTACAATACGGATAGCGAATGCAAAACTTTTAGTTTTCAGAATAGACTCTTTTGTTTTCATTTAAATTTATTGTTTGAATTTCAAAAATAAAATGAAATTCAACTATTAAACTCACCATCTAACTATTGACTATTCGTTACTAACTATTCAATAAATTATAGTTCCAACAATAACTTCACAGGATCTTTTCCTACCAATAATTGAGCAGGATTTTCTAATAATTCTTTTACTCTTACCAAAAAGCCAACGCTTTCTCTACCATCAATAATTCTATGGTCGTAGCTAAGTGCAAGGTACATCATAGGTCTAATTTCCACATTGCCATTAATTGCCATTGGTCTGTCCTGAATTTTGTGCATCCCTAAAATTGCACTCTGTGGAATATTGATAATTGGTGTACTCATCAATGATCCAAATACACCGCCATTTGTGATAGTAAATGTACCACCTGTCATTTCTTCTATACTTAATTTATTATCGCGTGCTTTGCCAGCTAATTCCACAACAGTTTTTTCTATTTCTGCCATGCTCAGGCTTTCTGCATTGCGTATTACAGGCACAACTAAACCTTTTGGCGCACTTACTGCAATACTAATATCGCAGTAGTTATG
Source organism: uncultured bacterium (assembly GCA_903921675.1). GTDB lineage: Bacteria > Bacteroidota > Bacteroidia > Chitinophagales > Chitinophagaceae > CAIXQW01. The sequence goes on from CAIXQW010000269.1 coordinate 6,793, forward strand.
AAATAAAATATTTTCGCCATCAATATATGCATTTACACTTGGCCATTCTCCTAATGCAGTTGCGCAAGCTTTTGTAAAGAAACTCATAAAGCCCAAATTAACACCATGCTTTGCTTTAAAACCATCTTTGTATTTAGCGCGCAATGCCATTATTTCTGTCATATCTACTTCATTAAAAGTAGTAAGCATGGCAGTTGTGTTTTTCGCTTCTACCAATCTACGGCTAATTGTTTTGCGTAAATTACTCATTTTTTCAGGCTTTTCTTCTCTGCTAAATAATACACTACCTGGTTTTGTTCCTGGCTTTTCTAAAGCTTCTAATACATCATGCTTTGTAATTTTACCATTGCTGCCACTTGCATGCACATCTGCAACATTTACCTTTTTATCAGCCATTATATTTGCAGCCAAAGGTGTAGCCTTTATATCTGTATTATTTGTAATGGATGCAGCACTAGTTGCGGCAATTGTAGCAGCAACTTCTGCTACTTTTTCTATAGGCTTGGGGGCACTTGCTGGTGGCGTTGCAGTTTCGTCTATACTACAAGCCAAATCACCAATTGCCAATGTATCCCCTTCATTTGCAATATGAGTTAAAACACCAGCTTGCTCTGCATTCAATTCAAAAGTTGCTTTTTCGCTTTCTAACTCGCATAAAATTTCATCGCGCTGCACATAAGTACCATTAGGTACTATCCATTTTACAAGCGTTACTTCGTTGATACTTTCACCTACAGTTGGTATTTTTATTTCTATCATAATGCTAAGGAGTTTTTTTCCGACATAATCGGTTTGCAAATGTAAGTAAATTTAGGGATTTAGAGATTTGAAAAAATATAAGTTTTATAGATGAAAAGAAATTAAAAACTTTTCCCAACACAAAGTTCCAGATAGTCGGCATTAAAGGAATTTACTTTAAGCATCGTACCGCAGTAAATTCCTTTTCCATATATATTTTTATGTAAACGAGGATAATAAAACAACCCCATTTTCTTGTAATGAGTAGTAGATTTTAAATATGGAGCATTTAAATAAACTCCAATTTGAATAGGAATGGTAAAATTGCCAAATAAAAATTCATTGCCAAAAACAGCACTGAGATATCCAGCATCTTTAATAAGTGAATTTGAAATTTGTCTAGTATTTCTTATAAATAACTCAGTTTTTCCAGAATATTCATAATCAATTCCAAAAAGCAATTTGTGTTTACGATTTAATGTATAGTTGCCGAGCAATGCAAATGTGTATATTGGCATTAATGGCCCATCTCCAAACCCTGCTTCAGCCATAGAACCACCAACTCTAATATCTGCACCAATTTTTTGATGATAAATAATTGCACGTTGATTTGAATCTATTTTTAAAGGTGCAATATTTTTAATTTGGTAATTGATACCAACATATCCTCCCAATAAATTTATGCCGTAATTTGGTTTAATTATCCCCGCATTGCTAGTATGGCTTAAGGTAATACCAGATTTAAATTGTAAGTCTTTAGAGTATTGATATTTTACTGCGGCCTCAGCGAATTCATCTTCATCTACAAGTTCGGCGGGTTTGGGGACGTATCTTGATACGTCCAACTCATGGTCTTTGAAACTCATGATCCCATTTTCAAATTCGGGTGGGGCGGAAATATTGATGTAGATGTGGAATAGTTTTCCGCTGGTCTCAAATATCTCGATCAAGTTATAGAATTTATCCGACCAGTAATAGGAACGATAATGATGACGGATCGGATAATTCTCGCCTTTGATGTTGAATACGGCGGAACCGGCAGGCGCAATTGTAACAATCGAGTCTGTTGTTACAGACTCGATTGTGGCTTGCCAGCTTCGGTATACCGTCCCGTCCGTTTTGCGGGCCTGGACATTGATCAGTTCGCCAACGTTCATCCTGTAAAGTACCCCAGCGCGGTGCGCAGTCTTTCCTCCACATCCTTGGGCGCATCCTTCGGCAGAGACTGGATCGCGGCCTGCGCTTCGACCACCGAATATCCAAGGGAGGTCAACGCGGCGAGGACTTCGCTGTCATAATCTGCCATCGCGGCCAGTTTTGCGAGCGCGTCCGTCGGCTTGAGTTTGTCTTTCAAATGCAAGGCCATTTTTTGCGCGGTCTTCTTGCCCACGC
>CAIXQW010000270.1 GCA_903921675.1 uncultured bacterium
GAAGCTAGAGAAACTAGATATTGGATTAGATTGCTTCACTCCACAAGTGATATCACAACAGAAGAGTTTGATAGCCTAGAAGTTGATATAGAAGAGATTATTAAAATAATTACTTCCATACAAGTATCAGTAAAAAAAAAGTATGCAAAGCGAGTAAGTATTAATTACAAATGAATTGTTGCTAATGAGTAATATTGAAATTTAATAAAGGATATTTTATTAATTATTTATTGCACTATAATATTAGTAATTTATCATTTGTAATTCTTCTTAATCAAAAATATATGTTGTAATCCTACAAACTTGTACCTAAATTGTAAAACATATTTCTCCTTTCGCTATGGTACTTATGCCACAGAAGAACTTGTAAAGGCAGCTGCCGATGCGGGTGCTAAAGCATTGGCCATTACCAATATCAATAGCACTTGCGATGCGTGGGACTTTGTGCATTTTTGCAGAGAGCAAAATATAAAACCAATTGTAGGTGTAGAAGTAAGAAACGATGATGAACATTGTTATGTATTGCTGGCAAAAAATAACAAAGGTTTTCATGATATACATTTATTCCTTAGCGTGCATTTACAAGACAAAAAACATTTTCCTACGCGCTTTCCATTTAATGATGATATCATTGTAATTTATCCTTTTGCTACATATAATCTACAACCTGAACAACCAATTATACAAAAAAATGGCAATCAAAATTTAAAAAAAACGTTAGAACAAAAACAAAATACTATAGCAATAAAACAATCTAATAATACAGCAATTGCACAATATAACAATAATGAATACATAGGCGTACAACTACACGAAGCTACAAAACTGTATAGCATTCCTGCTGCGCAATACAATCAAAATTTTGTGGTGCTGCATCCTGTGTCTTTTCAAAATAAATTGTACCACAATACACATCGTTTGCTACGTGCCATCGATAAAAATATTTTACTCAGCAAGCAGCAGCCACAGCATATTGGCGGGGTGCATGAAGTATTGATACCTACAACGCAGATATTGCAAGCATTTCAGCAATACCCAAGCATTGTTACCAATACATTGCAAGTAATAGATGCATGCAATATTCAAATGGATTTTGATGCAGATAAAAATAAAAAAACCTATGGGGCATCGCCAGAAGATGATAAAGAATTATTGTACAAACTAGCAATGGATGGATTGCTATATCGCTACGATAAAAAAAATAAAATTGCAAAAGCAAGAGTAGAAAAAGAATTACGCATCATCAATGATTTAGGATTCAATACTTATTTTTTAATAGCATGGGATGTAATACGCTACGCACAAAGTCGTGGATTTTTTCATGTAGGTAGGGGTAGTGGTGCCAATAGTATTGTAGCCTATTGTTTGCAAATTACAGATGTAGATCCTATAGAATTAGATTTGTATTTCGAAAGATTTTTAAACCCATATCGCACCTCGCCGCCTGATTTTGATTTGGATTTTAGCTGGAAAGATAGAGACGAAATCATTGATTATTTATTTAAGCGTTATGGTAGGCATCATGTTGCGCTATTGGGCATGTACAGCACTTTTCAGCGCAAGGCTGTGGTGCGCGAATTAGGCAAAGTATTTGGATTGCCAAAGCACGAAATAGATGCTATGCTTAATAAATATAATCCTATCAATACAAAAGATAGCATACAAACTTTAATAGCAAAGTATGGCGAGTTGATTGCCAATTTTCCCAATCATCAAAGCATACATTCTGGAGGCGTATTAATCAGCGAAGAAAAAATTTATAATTATGCAGTTGTAGATATGCCACCCAAAGGCTTTGGTACAGCACAGCTAGATATGTTTGTAGCAGAAAAGGTAGGATTGTATAAATTAGATATTTTAAGCCAACGAGGGCTAGGGCATATCAAAGATGCTGTGCAATTAATTAAACAAAATAAAAAAATAAGTATTGATATACATGATGTAGAAAAATTTAAACACGACCCCAAAGTAGCAGACCAAATAAGGCGCGCCGATACTATTGGATGTTTTTATATAGAAAGCCCTGCAATGCGCCAATTGCTTAAAAAATTAAAATGCGATGACTATATTACATTGGTTGCAGCTAGTAGCATCATCCGTCCTGGAGTGAGCCAAAGCGGTATGATGCGGGAGTATATTTTACGATTTCATGACAGAGAAAAAATAAATTATTTGCATCCTAAAATGAAAGAGTTGCTAGAGGAAACTTATGGCGTAATGGTATATCAAGAAGATGTCATTAAAGTAGCACATCACTTTGCAGGCTTGGATATGGGAGAAGCAGATATACTGCGCAGGGCTATGAGTGGTAAGTACCGCGGCAACAAAGAAATGATGCGTATAAAGGAAAAGTTTCATACCAACTGCGCGCAGAAAGGCTATGCAGACAGCGTTACAGCAGAAGTATGGCGACAAATAGAAAGCTTTGGTGGATACAGTTTTAGCAAAGCGCATAGTGCTAGTTTTGCAGTAGAAAGTTACCAGAGTTTATATTTAAAAACATATCACCCAATAGAATTTATGGTAGCTGTAATTAATAATTTTGGCGGATTCTACACCACAGAATTATATATGCACGAGTTGCGCAGAGCTGGAGCAAATGTGTATCCGCCATGCGTGAATCATAGCGACGAGTTAACCAACGTATTGGGTATTGACGTATATGTTGGCTTAGGTTTAATACAAGGCTTAGATAAAAATAGTATTGATATTATTTTGGAGCAGCGCAGCAGATATGGTGCTTATACTTCTTTGCAAGATTTTATGGATAAAACACATATTATTGGAGAACATTTAAATACTTTAATACGCATCAATGCATTACGCTTTACGAGTATTGGCAAAAAAGAATTACTATGGCATGCCAATTTTTTGCATACCAAACACAAGCCAATAGCATTGCAAGAAACGCAATTATTTGCACCAGAAGTACTAAGCTTAGATACCACTATTTTGCCTCATCTACCAGTGCATGCTTACGACGATATGATAGACGAAATGGAACTGCTTGGCTTTAGCTTACAGAACCCATTTGACATTGTAGATGACGATGCGAATAAGTACACACCGGTTAGCGCATTGCCGAACCTGCTTGGCAAAGTAGTAGAAGTACTTGGCTATTTGGTAACTACTAAACCTGTACATACTGTAAAGCATGAGTATATGTGCTTTGGTACTTTTTTGGATGCGCATGGTGCATGGTTAGATACAGTGCATTTCCCAGATTCGCATGCAAAATATCCAATACAAGGCAGAGGGTTTTATAAGATGCGAGGTAGGGTAGTGCAAGAGTTTGGTGTGTATGGTGTAGAAGTAACGTGGCTATGCAAAGTAGGCATCAAACCTAGAGCAGGTAAGATAGGCGTAAAACTAGAAAAGGCGAAGTGGAAGCAAGGAATGGTGGTGAAGGGGTAAAGTTGAAATTTTATTTTCCGCCAAAAGTATATAAAAAAACATACTTTTGGCAGGAAATAATTTTTAGGTAAATAAATTTTCTAGAGTCAATTCATTACTGATGCTGCCTAAATAGTGTTCGTTTTTAACTGTGCCACTAGCACTAATAAATGTAATAAATACATTTTTATTACTTTTTGTTTTTTCAATAAATATTTCTCGTTTTGCAATTAACTGCTTGGCATAGCTTTGTGTAATCACAAATTGTTTTGCATTAAATTTTATTTCAAATAAATTTATACAGTTATCACTTCTATCAAATACCATATCTATTTGTACGCCTTCATTATATTTATCAGCTTTACCTATCCACGAATACACATCATATAAAATACCATGAATGCCTAAATGCTTTGCTATTTTATCTTGATGTCTAATACATAAATTTTCAAATGCATAGCCACTCCATATTTTAAATTTTTGAGAATTGCCTAATTGCATGCCACTCAGCTTAGATGATTTTTTTGCTAAGAAATTGAAGTAGAATAATGTAAACTCATCCATTAATCTATAAATTGTATCTACTTTTTTGTTTTGTATTGGATACATGTATTCTATAAAACCACATTGCATTAATTCTGAAAGTGCATCTGTAATGCCACCACCACTAACCAAACCAGATTTTGCAATAATTTCTTCGCGACGCATACCGCTGTGTTTAGTAGCAAGTGCTTTAATAATAGCAATATGCAATTCGTAATTGGCAAATAATGCCGGGTACAGTTTGTCGAATTCGTTTTGCAATGATGCTTGCTCTTCAAAAAATAAATTATCTAGTATTTGAGGAATGCTTTTGCTTTGCTTTACGTGGTTCAAATAATATGGAATGCCTCCAATACACATATATAATTGTGCAATATCTTTGATAGATAATTTTACTTTTTTAGCTTCTAAATATGTTTTTGTTTCTGCAAGTGTAAATGGTTTTAGTAAAATAGATTGTGTAATTCTATTATGCAAGCCTCCTTTATCATACACTATTTTTTTGATAATCCAAGATGCCACAGAACCACAAACTATTAAAATAATATCTTTTCGTTTGCTGCAAAATTGATTCCAAAAATTGTCCAGTGCGGGTAAAAATCCTGCTTTTGATGAATCGTACCATGATATTTCGTCTAAAAAAATTACTTTTTTCTGCGTGCTTTTTAGTTTAGAAATATAATCTTTAAGTTGTGCAAATGCTTGTAGCCAAGTAGTTGGTAAAGGAGGGTATTTTTTTTTGCCTTCATATAATGTAGTCCAAAAATTTTCTAATTGTTCTTGCTTGCTTCCTTTTTGCAATCCGGCACAATCAAATACTATATTTTTATTGTACACTTGCCTTATGAGGTATGTTTTGCCAACTCTTCGCCTACCATAAATAGCAAGAAAGCTAGATTCGTTATTTTGAAAATGCTCTC
>CAIXQW010000271.1 GCA_903921675.1 uncultured bacterium
ATTTTAGAGATTATCAAGCAGCAAATCAACGCAATTTATGATTCTTCTGAAGCAGAGAATATTGCTTGGCGACTGATGGAGTTTATTATTAAAAAAAATAAATTAGAGATAATTGTAAATAAAGAAATGGTAAGTGATGAACAAGAAACTGAATTTTCAAAAGCAATTATTCAACTGCAAAATAATATTCCCATTCAATATATTACAGGTACAGAGTATTTTTACGGATTATCATTCAAGGTAAATAATGCCGTATTAATACCTAGACCAGAAACTGAAGAATTGGTAGACTTAATTATTAAAGAAAATACACTCGACAATTTAAGTTTAATAGACATTGGCACAGGCAGTGGTTGCATTCCTATTTCTATCTTTTCCAAAAGAAAATCTTGGCAAATTTCCGCGATAGATATCAGCAAAAATGCTTTAGCTATAGCAAGTGAAAATGCGAAAATACATCATGCAAAAATTGAATTGATAGAAACAGATATATTAAATCATAAGAGTAATTTAGCACCTAAGTTTCATATTATAGTAAGTAATCCACCATATATTTTATTTTCAGAAAAAAAAGATATGCGTAATAATGTAATACAGCATGAACCTTCCGAAGCATTATTTGTTACCAATAATGATCCTTTGCAATTTTATAAAGCTATTATTCAATTTGCAGTAAAAACATTACTACCATCAGGAAAATTATATTTTGAATGCAATGAGCAATTTGCGGAGGAGGTTATACTTTTATTACAAGAAAATAATTTTACAAAATGCAGATTAGTCAAAGACCTACAAAACAAAAAAAGAATGGCTTTTGGGCAACAACAATAAACACATTTTCAGAAATCACAGGGTATATACCCTAAAGTAGAATTCTAAAAACAAAATCGGAATCGCACCAATGATACTATCGGTACAAGTTATTAACCCTTCCGATGGCTTCCTGCCTTATCATCGGGATTGAAAAATATAACATTCGTTCCTCATGTTGATTTTTCTAATAAAAAAGCGTATTAGAAATTTCTAATACGCTTTGCTAAAATATTATTTGAAAAATTAAGCTATGTTCATTAACTCTAATTCAAATGTTAAATCTTCGCCAGCTAATGGATGATTTGCATCTAATGTAATTGTATCCTCCGTTAAGTCTATAACTAATACAGGAATTACTTGACCATTTTCGTCGGTCAAGTGCATTTCCATACCTATTTCCGGCTTCATATCAGCAGGCACTTCTGTGCGAGGTAAAGTGATTTTCATCTCGTCGTTTAGTTCGCCATAAGCTTCTAAACAAGGGATATTAATTGTTTTTTTATCACCTACTTTCATATCTATAACTCCTTTTTTCGAAACCAGGAATTACTCTTCCTTCTCCTACTTTAAATTCCAATGGTTCGCTGCCTTCGCTAGAGTCGAATAATGTTCCATCGCTTAATGTTCCTTTGTAGTGCACTTGTATAGTGTCGCCATTTTTTACTTGCATTTTATTTATATTGTTTTAATGTTGCTATATAATTAATTTAAATTATTTTTTATTCTCTACCATCCTAAAACCCATGCAAAAATTAATGGTGCAACAATTGTTGCATCACTTTCTACAATAAATTTTGGTGTATGAATATCTAATTTACCCCACGTAATTTTTTCGTTTGGCACTGCCCCACTATAGCTGCCATAACTTGTGGTGCTATCGCTTATTTGGCAGAAGTAACTCCAGAATGGAATATTATGCATCTCCATATCTTGGTACAACATTGGCACTACACAAATTGGAAAATCACCAGCTATTCCGCCACCAATTTGAAAAAATCCAACTCCTTTGCCTTCACTGTTTTTAGGGTACCAATCTGCCAACCACATCATATACTCAATTCCACTTTTCATAGTGCTTGGTTTCAACTCTCCCTTAATACAATAGCTTGCAAAAATATTACCCATAGTACTATCTTCCCAACCTGGACAAATAATAGGAATATTTTTTTCTGCAGCGGCTACCATCCAGCTATTTTTTGCATCAATTTCGTAGTCTTTTTCCATTACTTTACTAAGCAATAGTTTGTACATAAATTCATGCGGAAAATATCTTTCGCCATTTGTTTCCGCATCTTTCCAAATTTTTACAATATTGTGCTGTATTTTTCTAAATGCTTCTTCTTCGGGTATACAAGTATCTGTAACTCTGTTTAAACCTTTTTCTAATAATTCCCACTCATCTTGCGGCGTTAAATCTCTGTAGTTTGGCACACGCTTATAGTGGGTATGCGCAACTAAATTCATAATATCTTCTTCTAAATTAGCACCTGTACAAGAGATGATGGCCACTTTGTCTTGGCGAATCATTTCTGCAAAACTTAAACCTAACTCTGCGGTACTCATGGCACCTGCAAGACTTACTAGCATTTTACCTCCTTCTAATAAGTGTGTTTCGTATCCTTTTGCAGCATCCATTAATGCAGCTGCATTAAAATGGCGATAATGATGGGAGATGTATTGGGAAATTGGACCTTTGTTTGTCATAATTAAAAATGTTGGGTGCAAATGCCGGACGGTTAAGTTCCTTACCTAATGCCCTAGCAAAATCTTTGCTGGTTGCAGGATAAGGAGCAGTTCCGTTTATGACCCCAGAAAGGGCAGTGTTATTGAC
>CAIXQW010000272.1 GCA_903921675.1 uncultured bacterium
AAAGAAAAATATTTTTAACTGCAGAAAAAATTTGGAGAATCATTCAACAAAATAAAATGAAAAATATAGATAGGCAGAAAATCGTAGCTATGGTAAAAGAAAAAATAAACAGCAATGCAATAAATGTATATCAGATTGCAGAAAATTGGAGCTAAAAATTACTGATACATAGCTTGCAATAATTGATATTTACGAACCTTATAAAACTGCCTGATTTTTGCAAACTGTTTGCCAGCATTGCCATCTAAAAAACCTCCTTTTATAAAATATACAATAATAAATTCTAAACAACCTCTTACAATTGGCATCCAAAATGTATATTTTTTACCATTGCTAAATTTCTTAAGCGCATCTGCTTTGGCATATTTTTCATTTCTTGCTATAGCATCTTGCCAATTGGTATAACTATAGTGCAATAAATTTCCATTTAATATAATTTTTTCTGGTGTTTCCTTAGCAAACTCTAGTTGTTCATGTACTTGGCTACTATTCCATTTTGCAGTATTTCTATTAAACAATCGAATCTTTTTTTCTACTGAGCCGCCAAATTTTAGAATTTTACCATCCCAAACCATTAATCTCTGCAATATAAATATAGTATTTGCATCTGGTTTAGACAATAACTGTAAACTTTTAAACAGTGTTTGGTCCACAACTTCATCCGCATCTAAGCTCAAAATCCAATTGTATTTAGCCAACGAATTCCCATAATTTTTTGTATCTCCATACCCAAGCCATTCACTAGATATTACCCTACAGCCCGCATTAGAAGCTACTTCTACTGTATCGTCTATGCTTCCATTTTCTAAAATTAGCACATCATCTGACAAGCCATTAATTGCCTGCAAAGTTCTAGCCAAGTTGCTTGCTTCATTTTGCGCAATGATTACAATAGAAAAAGTAAAGTGCATTTTTGTAAAAGTAAAGCAGAAAAATAAATTTTATGTAGAAAATGTAAGATAAGTAATGTAATTTTACCACCCAACAAAAAAAATCATATATGAATAAAGGAAAAGTAGCAGAAGTAATGCCAAGCAACGGCCCTATATCTCTGGCATGTAATTGTGCATTTTTTGATGGCATTACCGATGAACACATCCAAATTTTAAATGAATATAGCAATATAGTTAGCCTTTCTAAAGGAGAAGTCTTGTTCAAAGAAGGAGAGGTTCCTACAGGATTATATATTATTACCAAAGGAAAAATAAAGGTATATCGCACTGGTACAGAAGGTAAAGAACAAATTGTGCGCCTTAGCAATCAAGGAGATTTAGTGGGCTACCGTGCATTAATTGGCGAGGGCGATTATAAAAGTGGTGCCGCTACTTTAGAAGAAAGCACCGTATGCTTTATCCCTAAAGAAATTGTGTTACGTGTAATGGAAGGGAATGTATTGATTTATAAAAGAATCATTGCTTTATTGACAGATGACTTACAATATGCAGAACAAAAAATTAAAGAATTAGCACAAAAGCCTGTTAGAGAAAGAGTAGCGGATGCATTAATTCAATTAAAAAACAAATATGGTTTTGATAAAGATGGCATTACGATTAACATTAGCATGAGCCGCGAGGAACTAGCTAATTTAGTAGGAACTGCAACAGAA
>CAIXQW010000273.1 GCA_903921675.1 uncultured bacterium
AAAATTACTCATAAGGAGGTGAAAATGCAAATTTTAGCGATATTTTTTTCATTATTCAAAATAAAAAAGGAACCAATTGATTTTTTCAAATGATTCCTTTTTTTAATCTATAGTATATATTTTTATCCAATTTTATAAACCGCATTATTTTCTAACTTGTATTTTTCTTTACTTTCCTCACAAGTAGCATCGCCATGCGCATCAAATTGTAAACGATGTCCATATTCACTCATCCAACCAACATGCCTTGCAGGATTGCCTACAACTAATGCATAGTCAGCAATATCTTTGGTTACCACCGCGCCAGCACCGATAAAAGCATATTTACCTATATTATGCCCACATATTATAGTAGCATTAGCACCAATGCTCGCACCTTTACCTACATGTGTTTTATCGTACTGTCCACGACGATTTACTCCGCTTCTTGGATTATTTACATTTGTAAAAACGCAACTTGGTCCTAAAAAAACATCATCATCACAAGTTACCCCTGTATATATAGATACATTATTTTGAATTTTTACATTTTTGCCTAGTACTACTTCTGGGCTAACAACTACATTTTGTCCAATATTACAACCTTCGCCAATGGTGCAATTGCTCATGATATGGCTAAAATGCCAAACTTTAGCGCCGTTTCCAATATCACAACCCTCATCTATTACAGCTGTTGGGTGAGCATAAAAATTTTTCTCTTCCATAAATAATATAAAGTATGCAAATATAGAGCTTCTTACAATAGCAGAAACAATGATTTAAGGAGCTAATTTTTTTTTAGCAATACCTGCCTGCAACTGTTGCCATATTTAGTTTTTTTAATATGCCATTTATCAAATCGGTAAGCAATTGCACCTAAAATATTTCCTAATTTTTCATTTTTTATTTGAAGCAGTTTATTCCAAAATTTAAAAAACAAATTCCATAACTTAAGGCCTATTTTAGTTTTAAAATCTATATTGTTATCTAATAGAAAAGTACGAGGAGTTATAGAAATTACAGAGGCATTATTTTTTTTAATCTCATTTTCATAATCAGTCCATTTGCGTAGCTTGTTATTTTCTGAACCACTTTGTTGTAAGCCATGATACATGATAAATGGGTCGCTGATGATAGCAAATTTATTAGTGTGATTTAAAATATTGGACATGGCATTTTTCCATGCATGATCATTTGTAATATGCAACAACACTTCCATGCATATTACTAAATCATAGTTTTCAAAATGTAGGGTTAAATTTTCTTGTCCAACATCTGCAAGTGTAAACTGTATATTGCTATTGTTTTCATACTTTTCTTGCAAATGATTAATTGCAGATTTACTAATATCTATACCTAGATAAATAGCATTTGGGTAGAGAGTGCTTAGGATATTAGTCCAAAAGCCAGTCCCACAGCCAATTTCTAAAATAGATAATGGTGCAGAAGTATAAATTGTTTGTAAGGTAGCAATAGTTTGTTCTGCTGCTAATTGATACCTTGCTTTATTAAAAGCTTCTGTCCATTGAGGCCATCCAACTTCCTTGAGGCTCATTTCTTTACCTACTAAGCTATTCCAATATTCTTTATTGTTGTAGCTCATGCCAATGTTGTTTGATATTTTTGATGTAATTCCAATCAGGCAAAAATAAGGCTTTCCAATTTATTTGATAAGTGATAGAAAAGTGAGAATACAAAAAAATACAATTGCCTAAATACGAAATTGCGGAAGCAAAAGCTGCGCCATAATATCCGTATTTAGGAATTAAAATTGCATTTAAAATTAAACATAAAATTAAACCAATAATGCTACCATTCAAATTTACAACTAACTGCCGTTTACTGGCATTAAATGTACTTATAATTAACGCACTAGCTATTGGAATTGCTCCAAGTAATAAAATACCTAATAGTTTCGCACTTTCAGAAAATGCGGTGCCAAATAAAAATGGTATAACAACATAGCTAATCCCCCATGCAACAGTAAATAAAATAAGGCATGCCCAAAAAGTAATTGCATTAATATTTATAATGAAAATAATAGTTTTTGTATTGTCAAGCAATTGATTAAATTTTGTGTAAAGCACATTGCTAAATTGGTTTGGTAAAATCCATAACATCTGCACAAATAAAACGGCAATTGAATACACACCAACAATTGCGGAGGTTTGATAATGTTGTAAAAACCATAGGTCCATTCTATAGCTTAATATTTGAACAATATTACATAAAAATGCAAGAGCACTAAATGCAAATAATTGCTTACTCAATAACTTATTCCAACGTAAATTATAGAAAGATATTTCAAGTTGTCTAGCACTGTAAAAAAGTAACATAATGACTTGCAGTGTATTTAAAAAAACTATACAATAGACAATGTAGGTAGTGACGACCAAGGGATTCGTTATATTAGCCAACCTAACTGCATACAATCCGCATAATAATATTAATAAATTAGCAAGCTGCAATTGCAAGGGGAAAATAAAATTATCCTTTGCATTTAATAAAGCAGATAAGTTTAAGTTTAATATAGTAAAAATAACATGTGTGGCAAACATAATTAATATACTATAAGTGTTTGCAAATGGAGTGATTGTATATTGTACGCCGCAATAATAAGCAATAGTAATAGCTATACATAAAATTAAAATAGATACAAGTAAAGCTGCTAGTATATTTGAAAATGCTTGTTGAGGAGTCATTTTTTTACTAGCTACAAAATGTACGATTGCACTACCTAAACTAAAGCTAAAAAAAGTGGTTGCAATTGCTACAGCATTATTATAAATAGCTATGTCTCCTCTGCCATTTGGGCCAATTAATCGTGTAATTATTATTGTGGCAATAAAATTGAGTAATGTAATTCCAATTTGATAAAAAAAGGATGAACTTATATTTTTTGCAATACTCAATGTAGAATAATAAATATGATTAAATGATGCTCAGTAAATACTCGCCATATCCACTTTTACGTAATGGTTCTGCAATAGTTCTTAAATGTTCTTCTGTAATAAAGCCCATTCTATATGCTATTTCTTCGGGGCAACCTACTTTCATGCCCTGACGACTTTCTATTACTTGTATAAACTGGCTTGCTTGCATCATACTATCAAATGTTCCTGTATCTAACCAAGCAGTGCCGCGATTCATTACAGCTACTTTTAGGCTGTTGGTTTCTAGATATACTCTATTTACATCCGTAATTTCATATTCGCCTCTAGCGCTTGGTGCAATATTTTTTGCAATTTCTACTACACTATTATCATAAAAATACAAGCCAGGAACAGCGTAATTACTTTTTGGGGTTGAAGGTTTTTCTTCTATGCTTTTTGCATTAAAATTTTCATCAAACTCTACAACACCATATCTTTCAGGGTCTGTAACTTGATAGGCAAATACCACACCGCCATCTGGGTTGGCTGCACCTTGCAATACTTTACTAAATCCGCTACCGTAAAAAATATTATCGCCTAACACCAAACAAACTTTATCATCTCCAATAAATTCTGCGCCTAATACAAAAGCTTGTGCCAAACCATTTGGTACTTCTTGTACTTTGTAAGAAAATTTTACTCCCCATTGGGTGCCAGCGCCTAAAAGTTTCTCGAAATGAGGTAAGTCTGTAGGCGTACTAATAATTAGTATTTCTGTAATACCTGCAAGCATTAATGTTGAAATTGGATAGTAAATCATTGGTTTATCATAAATAGGCATAAGTTGTTTGCTTACAGCCATAGTAATTGGATATAATCTTGTGCCACTTCCTCCTGCTAATACAATTCCTTTCATTTCTCTATTCTTGTATTTTAATTGGTAAATATACTATTTTGTATTTTATTATTACAGTCATTTTTTATTGTTTGGGTTAGATAGATACCTAATTTTTTTTGAGTAGTTTATTCAATCCTGCAAAAAACTTACCTTTACCCACATGAATGAAAATCGTACAGAAATAGCTAGTCTTGGTGAGTTTGGATTAATTGAGCAACTTACAAAAAACACTCTACTTCACAATGCCACAAGTGTGTTAGGTATTGGAGATGATGCTGCTATTATAGATCCAATGGGCAAACATATTGTAGTAAGTTCAGATATGCTGGTAGAAGGTGTGCATTTTGATTTGGCCTATATGCCATTGCATTATTTAGGGCATAAAAGCGTGATTGTAAATTTGAGTGATATTTATGCAATGATGGCTACCCCTACCCAAATTACGGTTAGTATTGCCATTAGTAATCGATTTAGTGTGGAAGCATTAGAAGATTTATATGCAGGTATTCAGCAAGCTTGCGACGAATATCATGTAGATTTAATTGGAGGCGATACTACATCTTCGCCAAAAGGCTTAGTAATAAGTATTACTGCAATTGGCGAAGTAGCTGCAGATAAATATGTAGCTAGAAGTGGTGCAAAAGAAAATGATTTGATATGTGTATCTGGAGATTTAGGAGGTGCGTATTTAGGATTGTTACTGTTAGAAAGAGAGAAAAAAGTATTTATGGAACATCCAACATTACAACCAGAGTTGGGTAATAATCAATATATTATCAGAAGACTTTTAAGGCCAGAAGCACGAAAAGATATTGTAGCAGATTTGCAAGAAAAAAATGTGCAGCCAAGTGCAATGATAGATGTGAGTGATGGGCTAAGTAGCGAAATAATGCATATTTGCAAAGCAAGTAATATTGGGTGTGTTATTTACGAAGAAAAAATACCAATACATGCAGATGCAAAAACAATAGCGGTAGATATGTTTAATTTAGATTACAATACGGCTACATTAAATGGTGGAGAAGATTACGAATTACTATTTACTATTCCACAAGCAGATTACGATAAAATAAAACATCACCCAGATATTAGCGTTATTGGCTATTGTACAGCACCAGAATTGGGTAAAAAATTAGTTACAAAATCTAATGTGCAACATGATTTAGTTGCACAAGGTTGGGTGCATAAAATTTAAGATTTACTGTTTTTGAAATCTACTATACCAAACCTTATCACCGTTTGTAATTTGTAAAATATAATCACCTACATTTAAATGGCTAATATTTATTTGATTAGATTGTGAATTTTGTGTAGAATGTTGTACTAGTTGCCCCTTGGTATTGTAAATCAAAATTTCTAAATTGTTATTAAATAATTTACTATTTTCTATAGTAATAAAATCAGCACAAGGGTTTGGATAAATACTGATGAAATGATTAGATTTTAAATTTTTTATACCTAAAGGAAATTGATTGTAATAATAAAATGATTGTAAATTATTTACATATTGCGCGCCAGTTTTATCTTGCAATAAATAGTAAATATTATTTTGTTTGGCATCGTAATTGTAGCTTGATTTTTGCACTTCTATCAAACCACTTCCGCCATTTTTTGCATGTGTAATAGTGGATATTTTTTTAAAGCTAGTATAAGTATATGCAGCACTGGAGTCTGCAACCCAGTTGTTTAAATCAGGTTTAGAAACCACAAAATCTAAAACCGTAGTATCTGCATTATAATTGTATTCATATTTTCTATAATTAAACCACAAGTTACTTGAATCACTATTAGATACAATAACACTTGCCACTTTTAATGTATTGGCATCATAGGTATAATCTGATTTTGTATCATTCATTAGAAATGTATCTTTTTTTGTTACAGAGGTATATACCAAGTTATTACTATTATAATAGTTTGTAATTGTTTTTTTATACTGCCATGCAGTTGAAGCAGTATTCCAATTAAACTCTTGGTAGGTATTCAAAAGTCCTACACTATTCCAAGCATAAGTTTTTTTTACTGTAGGAATAAACGATGCTGAGCCTGCATCATAATTTGCAAATATTATTGTAGCTATAGAATCTTGACTATCATAAGCGTAAGTGTTTAGATTTTGATCTACCCATGTACCTTGGTAATATATTTTTGCATTTTCTGTTAGTACTTTATTAGTGCCAGAAAATGTTCTAATTATTTTTTGAGTGGGAGACCATGTACCACTGTTCCATACTTGTTTTTCGTATTCCAACTCATTATTGTTGATATCATAGGTGCTTACAAATTGACTAGCATTAACCCAAGTGCCATTAGTCCAATTTTGGCGCAAATATGTGGTTACATAACCGGCTACATTGTATGTAAATAAATTATTTTGTAATGGAGACCATGTTCCAGCATTATATATAATACTATATTTCTGGATAGAATCTTCATTGCCATTGTACTGCCAAATAATAGAGTCTATGCCTTGCCAAGCACCACTAAAGTATTGGTCTTTGCGTTGTGCTATTTTTTTTTGCGTAAAAGATGTAGCAAAAAAGTAAGTAGTGCACAAACAAGCAAGCAATATTATTTTTTTTGAAAAAGTAAAATGTTTATCCATATAGTTCAAAGTGTATTTGATGTTTTTTGTAGCCTAATGCTATTAAATTCATTCTTGCTTCATCTATCATTGCTCGCCAGCCACATAACATAAATTCTGCGGCTGGTTTGTTTTGGCTTTGCAGTTTGTAAATATCATGCACATAGCCAGAAAGCCCATTCCACTCTTCGCGAGATAGGGTAGGCATATATTGAAAGCCTTGTAAATCTTTGCTTAGCTGTTGCATTTCTGCATGATAAAGCAAATCTTTTTTAGAGCGCACACCAAATAATAAATATAAATTTTGATGTGAAATATTACGGCTATATATATAATGCAGCATGCTTCGGAAAGGTGCAATACCTGTGCCTGTGCATATAAAAAATAAATCGTTTGGAATAATTTCTGGAATTACAAAATGTCCTTGGGGGCCTCTGAAATCTATTATGCTGCCAACACTTACCTGATTAAAAAGATACTCGGTGCCTAAGCCTCCTGGTAGTAATACCACAATCAATTCAAATTCATTAGTGCCAACTGGTGCGCTTGCTATGCTGTAGCTTTTTAGTCGTTTATTTTTCTTTTCGTGAATTGGTAAATCTAAAGTAATAAATTGCCCTGGCTTAAAATCAAATTCTTCGGCACCAACTACTCGCAAATAAAACCGCTTGGTATTATACGTTTCGTCGGTTATTTTTGTAACGACGGCTTGTTGCATTTCTAATAGCATAGCTTTTGTTTTTTTAAGATAGACGAAAAATATTTTTCACACCCTAAAAGTACAAATAATTGATAAAGAATTTGTCAGAATTAAGTAAAACTAATGGAAAGAAGGAAGGAGTCAAGTTATATTTCTATTTGACAAGTTGCTATTTATTACTGGTAAAAAGAAAATTTCTAATAGAATAATGACTTCCAATTTCCGACTGAAAACTTTTCTACCCCGGCATTCTGCTTACATACTTCTTGTACTCCGCTATCTGATCTTTAACGGTTTTATCTGTAGGTTTTGCAGCTACTGCTTTATTGAAATAATGTTTTGTACTTCTAAAATCTCTTTTCTCTGCGCTCATATTAGCTAGTTGCAAGTATACTCCAGCTTCTGTATCAGCATTTGGCAATCCTAATTCTAAAGATTTTTTAAAGTATTGGAAAGCTTCTTTTTTATTTCCTTTGCGCATAGCTATTGTACCAAGTTGCATATATGCGCCACCCTCTACATCTTTTTGTCCTTGGCTAGCAGCAAGCCCTTTACGGATATCTGCTTCGGCTTTATCCAGGTCTTGGTTTTCATCCAAAGAACCAAGTTGAGATTGCATCATGTAATAACCACTGCGGATAGGCTTGTACAACCAATCTGGTTTTTTTATGCTATTTAATAAAGCTTGTGCACCTTCTACATCGCCGTCTTCCATGTGTTTTTGAATCAAACTCATTGGGCCAATCATGTAATGTGCTACCACCATTAAAATAGATGTTACAAACAAAATCCATGTCCACCAAGCGGCATGCTTTACGGTAAATGTAAATATAATGCCTAAAATAATGATGCCTATTGCTATCGGAATTCTATTGAATACTATCAGTCTTCTCCAATTCATGATTGATGATTTATTATTTTTTTAAAGTGTGCAAAGATAATGTAATAAGTCCATTTTTGTTGGTATAAAAAAAAGCAAGAAAACTCTTGCTTTTACTTGTTGAAAAATTTATTAAAATTATAATTTTCTTAAAACTATACTGCAGTTGCTGCTAGAATGATGGAATGTATCTCTAGCTACCAACCAAATATTGATAAACTCTTTTGATTCGGTTTGCGTGCCAGTGCCAGAAATATAAAGGCTATCTGCAAAGCGCTGTGGTGCAAAATTTACAGTAGTTTTATTTGGGCTAAGTGTGCCTTGTAAATTTACATTTGGTGCAAAGCTAGATACGTTATTTACCAAAATACCATCGCCACGATTAATTACTGGACTAATTGTAACGTTGTATGCATTGCCAGAAGCACATGCATCATTTGCACTATAATTACCAGTGTAGCGGTCATTCCATTTGCTATTGCAATCGGTGCCTTCGAACCCAGCAGGGCAGTGGCAAGTGCCATCTAAGCAAGTGCCGCCATTGTAACATACTACATTTTTGCATGCTTGTATATTGGTACCATTGATAATTAAATCAGAATTTTTGGTGCAACCAACCATTGCTACGATGCAAAAAATAAATATGGTAAGGCTTGCAGTAATAGAAGCTATTCGAATTTGTTTCATATTGGAACGTAAGTTAAATGAAAAATCCTAAAACCGCAAGGCTTCAGGATTATTTTCTTTATTTTTTATTTAAAAATGGAAATTAATTAGCCGCGTCGTGCTTAAATTTATCCATTCCTTTGTCTTCTCTTTTGGTAAATAATGCTGCCCAATGCGCTACCAAAGCCAGAGCCCAAGCGCTAGTCATCCAAATATGTACAGGATATTTGAATCCATCAGCAGGAGTTTCTTTTTTGCTCCACAAAAACCATAAAACTGCGTTAATTACAATAAATGCAAGAATATGCATCCATAAAAGGCTTTTTTGTTTTGTGGTAGGTGCTATTTTAGCTAATTCCATAGTAAACTTGTTTATTGCTGCGAAAATAATAGATTTGTTGCGAATAGTCAAATGATTTTGGTAGTGAAAATATTAGTCAGTTATTATTATTTTTTATAAACTAATTTATACTTCTAATTAAATCTTATTACTCCTTCGGCTTTGGTGGCTTCTTTCCTCCAAAATCCGATTTGAATTTACTATTATTTTGCGGTTTGCCACTTGATTCTCCAGCAGGTTTAGGCGCTGCTGCATTTGGATTAGCAGCTGGCTTTGGTGCTAAAATTTGTGGTGCAGCTTTTGGCGCAGCATTATTTTCTGCATTGCCTACAGGCCTAGGTCCTTTATGTTGGTTTGGATTAGGCTTTTGATTTGGTGGTCTATTCCCTTGCGGTTTATTATTAGCATTGCTTTGTGGCTTATTTTGCTTAGGTGCTTGTACCGTTGGTTTAGCGCCTACACTACCATCAGCATTTACTACCAATGGACCATTGTTGGCAGGTTTATTGGCATTACCTTCTGGCCTTGGGCCACGGTTTGCATTATTATTAGGGTTTGGTTTTTTATTGCCTTGATTGTTGTTTCTGCTCTTACTTTTTCTATCTGCCTTTTCTAAACTTTTTAGGCTAATTGCACCTACTAAATCTACATAAGCCTCCTCTGCTACAACCCCTTTTTTCAATTCTAGCTCTACAGCGCCAAGGTCTTCTGGCTTTTCTCCTTTGGCATTTAATGCTTTTATTTCTTTAACGCGGTCTATGCTTAATGGATATTGCTTATTGCTACCAGCAAGGGTATACCACATTACCATTTTAAAAATATCTTTCTTTTGCAAGTAAGCCATTCCTTTGGCTAGCTCTAGCTTATCTGCATTATCTGGAAAACCTTTTAGGGCATCCATATAGGTATCTAACTCATAATTCAAGCAACATTTCAATCTGCCACATTGCCCACTTAATTTAGTTTGATTGATAGATAAATTTTGATAACGAGCCGCTACAGTGCTTACCCCTTTAAAGTCTGTAAGCCAAGTACTACAGCATAATTCTCTACCACAACTACCAATGCCACCCACCTTAGCAGCTTCTTGGCGGATGCCAATCTGCTTCATTTCCACCTTTACATTAAAGTCTCTTGCATATACTTTAATTAATTCGCGGTAATCTACTCTATCTTCTGCTATATAATAAAAAGTAGCTTTTTTGCTATCTGCTTGCAGCTCTACTTCGGTTAGTTTCATATCTAACTTTAAAATAGCAATCACTGCTCTGGCACGAATTAGCATTTCTTTTTCTTTGGCCTTAGCTTCATCCATTTTCTGCACTTCTTCTGCTGTAGAAATACGTAAAATCTTTTTTACTTCATCACTATCTTCTTTAATGCCACGCTTTGCCATTTGTAGTTTTACCAACTCGCCAGTTAGGCTTACTGTACCTACATCAAAGCCGGGACCACCTTCTACTGTAATAAAATCGCCTTTTTCAAAAAAATGAACAGTTGTATTTTTATAAAAATCTTTTCGGCTACCATGATTAAAACTTACCTCTATAATTGGGTAAGGTTTGCCAATATCGCTTACTGGCAAATCGTTTAGCCAGTTATGTACATTCATTCTATTGCATCCGCCAGAACTACATCCTCCGTTGCTTTTGCATCCACTTGGTTTTCCGTCTTTGGTTTTAGTACCACAACTTCCACATCCCATATCTTATATATAAATTATTAAGTGAGTCAATATTATTTAAGCCCAAAAACTACTATTTGCAGTTTTTGCATCTTACAAATATAGGGATTTGCCTGCAAATACATCTTTTACCTGTAAACTAAGCGAATGAAACACGATTTTAGTATTCGCATTTCTTTCAATCGCATAAATATTATCGGCTGCAAATTGTGCTATTTCGTTTGCTTTTTCTTCGGTAATATTTTTCAGAATCATTTTTTCTAGCACCGCATCTTCTTCTGGATGTAGTAATAAATTTTCTTTACCAACCCACTTGGTACGTATTAAATGCTCCATCATGGTTACTACATAACTTAGGTATTGTTTTTGGGTTTCTTTCGGCTTTTCGGCTATTGCCATTACCCAATTGGTAATACCTGGACCATTATTAGTAAATAACACATTGAGCCAATCTCTAAACATTGCAAAATGGCTTTCTTCCTCGTGATGCATAGCTTGTAAGGCTTGTGTATAGTTGCCTTCTGTAATGCGTGCAATTTGCATAGCTGTTTTTTCGGCTACACCATTGGCTATTAATGCATTGGCAATCTCTGCATCTTGCAAAGGTGGTAGATTGATTAATTGAGTGCGGCTTTGGATAGTGCCTAATACATTATCATAATTTTCTGTTACAAAAATCATGACTGTTTGTGCAGGTGGTTCTTCTATTAGTTTCAATAAAATATTTCCTTCTTTGCCCAAAAATTCTGGCAGCCACATGATTAAAAATTTATAACCTCCTTCAAAACTACGGAGCTGTATTTTTCGGATAATATCGCGGCATTCTTTTGCACTAATATTGGCTTGCTTGTTGCCTGCTTCTATATCATCCAGCCATGTGGTAATATCCAAATACGCATTTTTAACAAAAGAAGCTCTGAATTCTTTTAGATAATTTACACTTAAAGGTTCAAGGTCTGGGTCGCTAATTACAGGAAAACTATAATGCACATCTATATGTTGCAGCTTAGAGAATTTTAAACAATTGCTGCATTCTCCGCAAGCATCTGTAGTGCCTTTGTTGGTGCACATAATATATTGCGCAAATGCAATGGCCAATGGTAATCCGCCATTTCCTTTGTGTCCATTCATCATAATGGCATGCGGTATTCTATCTTGCGCTACCAAATTAATTAAATGATGTTTGGTGCTATCTAATCCTACTATGTTTTTAAATTGCATTGGGTGTAAAAGTAAGATAAAAGGGTGGAATGTATATTTTGGTAAGTATTCTTTTACTTATTTCTTGCTAAACAAACCCTAAGTATATTATTTACAATTCTTATTATTTAATAATCCACCACTTGCTCTTGAATGCTACTTGGCAATTCTCTAAAAGTATATTGTTGAGTTCTTAGTTGTGGTGTAAAACCTGCACCACTAATTGCATCTTGAATACTTTTGTAGGTAAATCGATGTGGTGCACCTGCTACGCTTACTACATTTTCTTCTAGCATAATACTACCAAAGTCGTTGGCGCCAGCGTATAAGCAAGCTTGCGCAACTTCTTTACCAACTGTCAACCATGATGCTTGAATGTTTTTAATATTAGGCAGCATTATTCTACTCATGGCTATCATGCGAATATATTCATCGGCAGTAATATCGCTTTTTGTACCACGAATTCTGTGCAATAAAGTTCCTACATTTTGGAAAGTCCAAGGAATGAAGGCTAAGAATCCATTAGTATCAGCAGGTTTTTCGCTTTGTACTTGGCGGATATCTGCAAGATGTTCAAAGCGTTCTTGTAGTGTTTCTACATGGCCAAACATCATGGTAGCACTGCTAGTAATATGCAATTGATGCGCAGCACGCATTACATCTAACCATTCTTTAGCGCCACATTTTCCTTTACTTATCAAGCGGCGCACTCTATCATTCAATATCTCTGCACCAGCACCAGGTAGGCTATCCATTCCAGCTTTTTGCAATGCAGTCAATACTTCTGTATGACTCATTTTTTCTAGCTTAGCAATATGCGCAACTTCTGGCGGGCCAAGTGTATGTAGCTTTATATTTGGATACAAACTTTTTAGTTGCGAAAATAATTGCACATAAAATTGCAAGCCTAATTCCGGATGATGCCCACCTTGCAATAGCAATTGATCTCCGCCCCATTGGATGGTTTCTTCTATCTTTTTTTTGTAGGTTTCTATATCTGTAATATAAGCCTCTGGCGAACCAGGCACTCTGAAAAAATTACAAAATTTGCAATTGGCAATACACACATTGGTGGTGTTTACATTCCTATCTATCTGCCAAGTAACTTTGCCATGGGGCACTTGTATTTTGCGCAATTCATTGGCCACATTCATCAACTCTGCTGTGGGTGCATGCTGAAAAAGATGCATTCCTTCTTCTACACTTAGCCATTCAAAAGCCAATGCTTTTTGATATAAAGATTCGTTGTTCATTACCTTACAATTGAGGTGTAAAGGTATTGTAGAATAAAATGTAGTGGTGGTATTTGCTTATGATTTTATTTGGGTTATGAGAAGTTAGAATATGGTATAGATGCAGCCTAATTTGTTCTATATCCTTCCTTGGCCAATACATCTTTTACTTTCTGTACTACATCTCCTTGTATAATGATAATGCCATCCTTGGCGCTACCACCTGTGCCGCATTTTGTTTTGATGAGTTTAGCTAAATCTTCCAATGCTTCTTCTGAACCAATAAATTTTTCTACCAAGGTTACTACTTTGCCAGCACGTTTTTTATTGTCTAGCTTTACCATTAATTTTTGCAATGCCGGAGCTAGAGTGCCTTTGGACTCGTGTTCTGTGCCACTAAGCTGCAATGCTTTATTGGTGCTGTATGCTAGGTTTCCTTTGAAGCGAGGTAAATCTTTTGGCATTTTATTTTAAATTTTTAATGAAAACTACCACGCAAATATAATCATGTAACATCTTTTAATCTAAAAAAGAACCAAAATCCAAAATCCAAATCCAAAATACTCGCATCTGATGTCTTGATACTTATATCTTTATACTTACATCTATTACTGTACAATTATATTCAACGCTTTTGGTAAAATTTTTATTTGCAATTCATTACTACCTTCTCTAGCATCACCATCTACTTGGTAGTCTGCCATTTGTTTGCTACGAATTACAATTTCTTTGCCAGCAATATGTTTTACTTTGCTGTACTTATTTAGGTTGCCCCACCATGCATAAAAACTTACTCTTCCTGCCGTAAAAAAGTTAAGTGGTTGAATAATCATTACATCCAGCTTGCCATCAAAATTGCTAGCAGTAGGTGCTATTTTAAAACCATAGCCAAACTCATTGCCATTGGCCACACTAATCATAATTGCTTTTTGATTGTACTCTTTGCCATCTATGGTTACAGTGTAAGATTTGCTTTTGTATTGCGTAAATGCACTTACACTAGTGCGGATATACATCAGCAAACCGCGAGCATTTTTTTGCCTGCATTGCATGGCCACATAGCTATCAAATCCAGTGCCTGCATTACTTAAAAATAATTCATCGTTAGCCAAACCTGCGTCAATATTTTTCACATATCCTTTAGCAATTAGGTGCAAAGCTTTTTCTGTATGCAAAGGAATATTACAAGTGCGCGCCAAACCGTTGCCGCTGCCTTTTGGCACAATGCCCAAAGATGTTCCCGTGTTGATAATTCCGCGCGCCACTTCGTTTACAGTGCCATCGCCACCAACAGCCACTACGGTTTCAAAATGTTTGCTAGCACAATCTGCTGCTAGGCCAGTGGCATGACCTGCAAATTCTGTAAAAAAAATATGTGTTTCGAAAATATGCGTTGGAAAAATTGCAGCAATGCTTGCCTGCAATGATTTATTGCGGTCTGTACCACTTTTTGGGTTGATAATAAATGCTATTTTCCGAATCACAGAATGTAATATTTTATGCCTTAATTGCTTTTAAACTTAAATCCATACTTACTGCATGATGAATGATAGCACCTGCAGAAATGTATTGCACACCTGTAGCTGCATAGCTAGCAATAGTGTCTAATGTAATGCCGCCACTTGCTTCTGTTTCGTATTTGTTGTCTATCATTTTTACAGCATCTGCCAATAGGCTTGGGCTAAAATTGTCTAGCATTATTCTTTGCACTCCACCATGGTGCAATACTCGTTGCACATCATCCAAACTTCTGGTTTCTACTTCTATTTTGATGTCTAAATTTTTTTGTTGGCAATAAGCATTTGCTTTGTCGATAGCTTTTTCTATACCGCCACAATAATCGATATGATTATCTTTTAGCATAATCATATCATACAGCCCAAAGCGGTGATTCATGCCGCCGCCAATGCGCACTGCTTCTTTTTCGAACCAACGAAAAAGCGGTGTAGTTTTGCGAGTATCTAATAAATGCGTTGGATAATCTTTAATTTTTTGCACATACAAATTGGTTAAAGAAGCAATGCCACTCATGCGTTGCATAATGTTTAGCACTAGTCTTTCGCACATCAAAATTGTATGCACTTTTGCCCAAACAGTAAATGCTTTATCGCCATATACCACAGCATCTCCATCCTTTTTATAAAACGCTATTTTGGCATCTGGCTGCACTTGTTTGAAAATAATTTCGGCAACTGCCAAGCCAGCTATGATGCCATTTTCTTTTACTTTTAGCACTGCAGAACCTTGTGTATCTGCATTTATACTACTAAGAGTGCTATGGTCTCCTTCACGAATATCTTCGTGCAAAGCCTGCATAATAAATTCGTGAATATTCATGACTCAGTATTTAGTGCTATATTTTTGGTTGTTAGTAATTGTATGGTAGAAATGAATATTGTTAATTGCCAATTGTCAATTGTACATTACTTTTACCTTACATCAAAGTCTACAACTACATGTTCGCTAGTAGGGTGGGCTTGGCAGGTTAATACAAATCCATTTTCTACTTCGTCCTGCTCAAGTGCATAGTTTACATCCATTTTTACGGTGCCAGCAGTTACTTTAGCGCGGCATGTGCAGCACACACCACCTTTACAGGCAAATGGTAAATCTGCACCATTCCGCAATGCAGCATCTAATATATTTTCGCCATTGTATGCAAGCTCTATATCAAATGTTCTATCATCTACCTTAATGCTTACTTTGCTGATAGGGCCAAGATTTTTTTCGTCTGTAGGAATTTCTTTTTTGGTGCCTGCATAATCTGCAGCAGTGCCAAACAACTCAAACTTTACTTGTTGCGCATCCATGCCATGGCCAATTAAAAAATCTTTTACTTGCAAAGTCATTTCTTCTGGGCCGCAAATAAATGCTTCGTCAATGCTTTTAATATCTATCAATTTTGCAAAAAGATGCTCGCATTTATCCTTGCCAATTCTGCCGTAGTTTAGCTCTACATCCATTTTTTCGCGGCTCAATATATGAACCACTTGCAGTCTATTTACATACGTATTTTTAAGCGCTTCTATTTCTTCTTTAAAAATAATAGACGCCACATTTTTATTGCCATATACTAATGTAAAAGTATTGCTGCTATTGGCTTGTAGCACTGTTTTAATAATGCTCATGATAGGCGTAATACCACTACCACTTGCAAAGCCAATATAGTTTTTGGTACTAGCAATATCTGTAGGTGTAAATTGCCCCATAGGCGTCATTACTTCTAGTGCATCGCCTTTTTTTAAAGCGTCGTTTACAAAGCCACTGAACAGACCTTGGTACACTTTTTTTACAGCCACTCGCAACTCGCCATCGCTTGGGGAACTACAAATGCTATAGCTTCTGCGCAATTCTTGGCCATTAATGCTGTGCTTAAAGGTAATATACTGACCCGCAGTAAATGCATAGTCGGTTTGTAAATTGGCAGGAATAGCTAGTGCTACAGACACAGTATCTGCGGTTTCTTGCCTGATATCTTGTACTTGTAAGGTATGAAATTTAGGTGTGCTCATTGCTGCGCAAATATAGCGGAAAATTGGCAAGCCGAAAGAATGAAATAAGTGGGAAGTGGGAGATGAATTAGTATTAAAATAATCTTAAAATTTTTTTAGATATAGAAAGTTCTTTTAATTTCACACCACAACATGCAAAAAAATATTTTCATCATTAGCCTATTGCTACTATGCACTGCACAACTATTTGCGCAAGACTCTACCATGCTAAAAGTGCATTTCTTGTATGGCTCTAAGCCCAAAAAAGCTTTTAAGCATATGCAAAAAAAATGGTTTGGCAGCTTGATAGGTGGGCACGCAGGCATAGAATGTGGCGATGGGAAAATTCTGCATTTTTTACCGCATGGCAAGTTTCATAAAATAGCAAAGCCCAATAAGCATGGCAGATATGTGTACAATAGCTACAAAGATTTTTATGAAATATTAGGCGGTAGCATAGATAGCAACCAGCAAACCGTGGTGTACATACCCGTATGTATGCAGCAAAAACAAAAGTACGATAGTATTGTAAACGCCTACACCAACAATACCCCTTACGACTATGCCTTTATTGGCTACCGCTGTGGTAGCGCCACTTACGACGGACTCTCGCAATTAGGTATTTTGCCACGCTAAAATGCCAATGCTATAAAATGGAAAATATTTTACCCCAGAAAAGTGCGCAAACGCGTATTGCGCCTTGCTAAAAAACACCATTGGCATGTAGAAACAAAAAGAGGATGTAGGAGTAGAAAGTGGGAAAGGGATTGGTAGCTGCACCCCTTGCAAGCATGGCTAAAAACCCCTTTGCCCGACCCACTAAAATACATGCAGCAGCTAAACGCCGAGCAACTGCTTGCCGTAGAAAAAATGATGAAAGAAATGGTAGAGGCGGGGTAGTGGGTGAGTGATAATTTAGGTTGAAGATTGCCATTGTTTGAGACTGCGCAAACAATAAAATGATTTGCTTTGGGAAGAATGATTGTTACTGCCCCAAAACTCAATTCTATACTCCACTAAATCTGCGTACCATCCCACACCCACCAATTATAATATTTGTGTAAAAAAATACTATCTGCCCAATTTTGCCCTTTCCAATCGTATATTTGCGCGTAAATGATGGGATAATAGATATGTTTAGTATTTTTCTAAAAGAAATAAAAGGATATTTCAGTAGCTTGGTGGGGTATGTAGTAGTAATAGTGCTGCTATTGATTTGTGGGCTATTTATGTGGATACTGCCTGCTACCAACTTGTTAGATTTTGGCTTCCTAAGCATGGATAAGTTTTTTGCATTTGCACCATGGGTATTGCTATTTCTTATTCCGGCTATTACTATGCGTATGTTTCCCGACGAACTAAAAAGTGGCACCATCGAAATTTTACTCACCAAGCCTGTTACTGAAATGCAGATTATATTAGGAAAGTTTTTTGCATCCTTGGCATTGGTGCTAATAGCCTTGCTGCCTACTGTAATTTATGTGTTTAGCATGCGCTTTTTGGCCAGCGAAGGTCACACCTTAGACACTGGTGGTATATTAGGTTCTTACATTGGCTTATTTTTTTTGGCGGCTAGCTTTTGTGGCATTGGCATTTTTGCAAGCTCGCTTACTAGCAACCAAATTGTAGGATTTCTATCTAGCCTAATAGGCTGCTTGGTGCTGTACTTTGGCTTTGAGGCTATCAGCAAAATACCTGCATTTAGCGGCGGGCTAGATTATATTTTAAGCGCTATTGGCTTGGCTAGCCATTACAACAACATCAGCAGAGGCGTAGTAGATACTAGAGATATTATTTACTTTGTTACGGTGGTAGTGCTATTTATTTTGGCTACACAAATTGTATTGAAAAAAAGAAACTGGGCATAATTATTTACAAGAAAATGGAGAATAGAAAACCCTTTCAACAGGATAAAAGAAAAACATTATTGCAGTTTGGTATAGTAGCAGCTATACTAATATTATTAAGTTTGCTAGGTAGCAAGTGGCATGCCAAGCTAGACCTTACAGACGACCATCGCTTTACGCTAAGCAAGCCTACCAAAAATATGCTGAAGGGTTTAAAGGATGTGGTGAATGTAAAAATATTATTGACTGGTAAATTGCCTAGCAACTATACCAAATTATTGCAAGGCACTACAGATGTGCTGCAAGCATTTAAAGAAGCTAGCAATGGCAAAGTGCAGTTTACTTTCGAAAACCCTATAGAAGGCAAATCGGTAGACGAAAAATTAAAAATTAGCGAAGACCTACGCAAGCAAGGCATCATGCCTAAGCAGCTGACCAACCAGATAGAAGAAGGCGAGGGATTGGAAAAATTATTTGTGTTTCCGTATGCAATAGTAATGGCCAATGGCAAGCAAGATAAAGTAAATCTGCGCGATGAGTATTACCAAATGGATGAAGACGAAATACTGAATCATTCCGAAAATGTATTGGAGTACAAGTTTGCTAATTGCATCAAACAACTGCACAAAGCCGATTTTGAAAAAATAGCGTATGTAATGGGCAACGGCGAATTGCTAAACATGAACACTGCACATGCATTGTATTTGTTGGGCCAACAATACGATTTGGATACTATAGATATCAATCAAGGAATAGAAATTCCTGCTGCGTATAGATGCATTATTATTTGCAGACCTGTAGATAAGTTTGATGAAAAAATAAAATTTAAAATAGATCAGTATGTAATGAATGGTGGAAGAATTTTGTGGTATGTAGATGGTGTAAACTGTAGCCTAGATACCATGAAAAACGAAAGTAGTTACACTGCTATATCTTATGATTTGAACCTTGATGATATGCTACTGAAATATGGTGTGCGCGTCAATAATAATATGGTAGAAGATTTGCAATGTAACGACCTCCCACTAACAGTAGGCCAAGCTGCAAATGGTCCAGATATTCAACCATTGCCTTGGATTTATTTTCCGATATTAACGCCTACAGGCAAGCATCCTATTATTAATAATTTAGATGCAGTTAGTAGCCGCTTTGCAGGTACGATAGATACAATACCTAACAAGGATAATCATAAAACCATATTGCTTAGCACTAGCCAATACAGCCGCGCTTTGGCTACACCAATGGTGATATCATTTAATAGTGTGCGCTACAAACCTAAAACAAGTTTGTACAACAAAAAGTATATGCCAATTGCGGTAGTAATAGAAGGTGGTTTTAGTAGTTTGTACGAAAACAGAATGGACCCAAGCTTTATGAGCATTTACCAAGATAGCCTTGGTAAAAAGTTTAAAGCACATACCGATAAGGATAGCAGAATGATAGTAGTGAGTGATGCAGATATTATGCTGAATGATTTTAGTGCTAAAAGAGGCCCTGCAGAATTGGGCTTTTATACGCCTACCAGTACGTATTATGCTAACAAAACATTTTTGCTAAACTGCGTAGAATATTTGGTAGATGATGATAACTTGCTAGAAGCCAGGAGTAAAGATGTGCAGCTGCGTTTGCTAGATAAAAAACGTGTAAAAAATAATAAAAATACCATTCAGTTTTTAAACATTGCATTGCCAATATTGGTAGTCATATTTTTGGGTAGCGCCTACTTCTTTTTTAGAAAACGGAAATACGAAAAAGCATTAGCATAAACTTTTTTAATTATGAAAAAAACATCCATTTTATTAATTGTATTGGCAGTGGTGGCTAGTATCACTTATATTGTTGTGAGCAAAAAAAGCACCATCAACGAAGGTGCAAATATTAGCATACAAGATACTGCAGCGGTACAAAAATTGTTGTTGGTAGATATGCAAGGCAATAAAGCTGTGCTAAAAAGGAATGCTAATAGATGGATATTAAATGATAGTATTATTGGCAGAGAAGATGCTGTAAAAACGATTCTAGAAATACTATACAAAATACAAGCAGCACAGCCAGTGCCAGCTAGTGCGCATGATAATGTGGTGAATCAATTAAGCACCAAAGGTGTAAAAGTAGAAGCTTACAATAAAAATAATGAAGTGCTTACAAGCTTTACCATAGGTGGTACTACTGTAGATGCCAAGGGCAATTATGCCTTTAAAAAAGGAACAGAAAGGCCATATATTTATCAAAAGAAAGGCTTTATTGGCGATTTAAGTACAGCATTTTTTACAAGCCCAGCAGAGTGGCGCAATAGGCAAATTTATTTTTACAATCCAGATAGCATAGCCAAGGTATCTGTGTATTACTCCGACTTTATGGACAGTAGTTTTCATATATTAAATGAAAATAACCAATTAGAAGCTACTTATGACAATGGTACTAGCATGACCTGCTCGCATACCAAAGTAAAAGAATATTTAAAAGAGTTTGCCAATAAATATTGCTTAAATTTCGAAAATCAAATGGCCAAGGCAGATAGCATTAAATATAAAGGTTATCCATATGGCTTAATCGCTGTGCAAACAAAATCTGGAGTAAAAGACACATTGCGTTTGGTGCGTTTTAAAGCAGATCAGCGAGCCAACGAAACCAAAGAAATAAATGGTGTGCTGTATGATCAGTCTGTATTATTTGGCTATACACGCAAAGATTTGTTGGTAATAAAAACTGATAATTTTGCGAAAATTTTATCTATCCCAAGTTTTTTTAGGCAATAACATAGCCTACCTTTGAACCCAAAGTATGAGTGTAGAACAAATTAGTTATATTGTATTTATAGTGGCTCTTGTAGGCTCTTTGGTGTTGGATTTATTTGTATTAAATCCCAAAGGCAAAGCAGTAGCCTTTAAAAGCGCTTTGTATCAGTTTGGATTTTGGTTGGCTATAGGCTTGGCTTATGGTGCATTTATTTGGATGGAATTTGGTGCAAAAACGGCAATGAGTTATTACAGTGCCTATTTGATGGAAGAAAGCTTAAGCATAGATAATATTTTTGTGTTTATCCTTTTGTTTAATGCATTTAAAATTAAAGAAACACAATTAGGCAGATTGTTGTTGATAGGTGTTTTGTTAGCCATTGTATTTAGAATCATTTTCATATTTGCAGGTATAAGCATCATTCAAAATTTTCATTGGGTGATGTATTTGTTTGGTGCGGTGCTAATGTTTAGTGGTTTTAAAATGTTTTTTCAAAACGAAGAAAGCGACTATAAACCAAAAGAATCCTTTATGTACAAAATAATGAATAAGTATTTACGTATTCATTATGATGATGAGGATACCACTTTTACCACACGCATTAATGGAAAAAAATATTACACCAAACTAATGTTGGTTGTAGTGTTGCTAGCCTTTACAGATATCATTTTTGCAATAGATAGTATACCGGCAGTGTTGGCTATTAGCCAAGATAAATTGATAGTATTTTCTAGCAATATATTTGCTATACTTGGTTTGCGCACTTTGTTTTTTGTACTGCGCAAAGCCGCAGATAAATTTGATTACTTAGCACAAGGCATTGCTATTGCGCTAATTTATATTGGCATCAAACTATTGCTTACTTATTGGCAAATAGAAATTGCAGATTGGATAAGCTTTGTTGTAATTTTAGTTTGTATTTTTGGATCGATGATAGTAAGTGCACTATTTGATAAAAAAGCAATTCCACACGATGACAATAGCACAGATTAATACCTTTGTAGGTGGTAATTGTAGCAATTGCGCCAATACAATTATTGATACATTTTTGATAGATAGTCGCAAGGTAGTATTTGCAAAAAATGCATTATTTATATGCTTAGTTACACAGTACGATGATGGGCATGCATATATAAAAGATGCTTATCAAAAAGGAATAAGAGCATTTTTAGTGAGTAAAAAAATAGATGCTGCAGAATATGTAGATGCAAATTTCATAGAAGTAGCAGATACATTAAATGCAGTGCAACAATTAGTAGCGCTACATCGCCAGCAATTTCATTATCCGGTAATTGGTATTACAGGTAGTAATGGAAAAACGAGTGTAAAAGAATGGATTTTTCAATTGTTAGATGGGCATTATCAAATTGTACGTAGTCCTAAGAGCTATAACTCGCAAATAGGTGTGGCGCTTAGTGTTTGGCAAATGCAAACACATCACAACCTTGGTATATTTGAGGCTGGCATTAGTCAGCCAAACGAAATGGCTGCCTTGCAAAATATGATTGCGCCAAGCATTGGTATTTTTACAACGATTAGTGATCAGCACTCCGAAAATTTTGAAACCATTCAGCAAAAAATAATTGAAAAATTACAATTGTTTAAAACTTGTCCTGTATTAA